>NZ_JBSGXP010000133.1:0-24301 GCF_053610105.1 Kitasatospora sp. NPDC054939
AAGCTAAGCCTCACAGCGCCGATGGTACTGCAGGGGGGACCCTGTGGGAGAGTAGGACGCCGCCGAACAATCATTGTGGGAGACCCCCGATCCGTCACGGATCGGGGGTTTTCTGCGTTTCCGGCCCGGAAATGGCGGCCACCGGTAGCGGCGGCCGGTGCGCGTTCCGCGTTGACGTATCGTCAGGGCATGGACGATCAGGACGCGCAGCAGGAACGGCAGGACCGACCGACCCGCCCGGGCAGCCCGGCGACCGGGGAGACCTCCGCCGCGGCCGTGCTGCCGCAGGACCGGCGGGACGGTGCGCTGCAGGTGCTCGCCGAGGCACTCGCCGCGGACGGGCGCGAAGCGGTGTCCGAGCAGGGCCGGCTGCGGTTGCGCTCGGCCGGGTCGGCCAGGCCCGGCGTGACCCACATGGTCCGTACGGAGGACGGCACCGTCGTCGGGTACGGCCAGCTGGAGGTGCCGGAGACCGGCAACCCGTCCGCCGAGATCGTCGTGCGGCCGGACGCCCGCGGGCGCGGGCACGGGCGGGCGCTGGCGGACGCCGTCCTGGCCGAGGCGCACCGGGCCGGGGCGGACCAGGTCGACTTCTGGGCGCACGGCGGACTCGCGCCGGCCCGGGGCCTGGCGGAGCGGTACGGGGCGAAGCTGGTCCGCGAACTGCGGCAGATGCGGCGGACCGGCCCGCAGACCGAGGTAGTGCCGCTGCCTGCCGGCATCGAGCTCCGGACCTTCCGCCCGGGTGCGGACGACGCGGCCTGGCTGCGGCTGAACGCGCTGGCCTTCGCCCACCATCCGGAGCAGGGCTCCTGGACCGCCGTGGACCTGGCCGACCGGTTCGCCGAGCCGTGGTTCGACCCGGAGGGCTTCTTCCTCGCCGCCCGGGAGGGGCGGGTCGTCGGCTTCCACTGGACGAAGGTGCACCCGGCCACCGCCGCGGAGCCGGCGCTCGGCGAGGTGTACGTGGTCGGGGTGGACCCGGCGGAGCAGGGCAGCGGCCTGGGCCGGGCGCTCACCGCCGCGGGCCTGCGGCACCTCACCGGCACCGGCCCGGGCGAGCGCGGACTGGACACCGTACTTCTCTACGTGGACGCGGACAATCCGGCCGCTGTGCGGGTATATGAGCGATTGGGGTTCACCGTGCACGAGGTGGACCTGATGTACCGCGCAAGCCGGGTGGCCTAGCGGAGTGACGGGTCGGGGGTGGCGGCCGGGAGCCGGCCTCGGCCCCGACCGACTCAGCTTTCCTCCTGGCCATGCGGTGTTTACCGTGGATTCAATTGCTGCCGCGAAGATCACAGGATGAAGTCCGTAGTGTCTCGCTCGTGCAGCGTCGGCCGACGCCCGCCGGCCGGCCCGGGGGCCGTTCCGGCGGCCCGTCCGGTGCCGACCGCCCCGGGCGGGTGGTTGCTGGCGCTGGGTGAGGACGACGGCCCGCAGAGCCTTACGCGTCCGGACGCAGTCCTGCTGGAGGAGCTGGAACCTATGAGCATCCCCCGCCCCGTCCCTGCTCCGCTGTCCCCGCCCGCCCGGCTCTCCGGTGCGCTGGCGATACCGCCCGAGCTCACGGCCGCCGACGAGCAGGAGTACGCGGAGCTGCCCCAGGGGCGCTTCCTCGACCGCGAGCGGAGCTGGCTGGCCTTCAACGAACGGGTGCTCGAACTTGCCGAGGACCCGGAGATCCCGCTGCTGGAGCGCGCCAAGTTCCTCGCGATCTTCGCGAGCAACCTGGACGAGTTCTTCATGGTCCGGGTGGCCGGCCTCAAGCGCCGCATCGCCACCGGGGTGGCGCAGCGCAGCGCGTCCGGCCTGCAGCCCCGCGAGGTGCTGGACCTGATCTGGACGCGCTCGCGCGAGCTCATGGCGCGGCACGCGGCGGCCTTCCAGCAGGAGGTGCTGCCGGACCTCGCCGCCGAGGGCATCGAGGTGGTGCGCTGGCCGGAGCTGGCCGAGAAGGAGCAGGCCCGGCTGCACACGCTGTTCCGGCAGAAGATCTTCCCGGTGCTGACGCCGCTGGCGGTCGACCCGGCGCACCCGTTCCCGTACATATCGGGGCTGTCGCTGAACCTCGCGGTCGTGGTGCGCAACCCGGTCTCGGGGCACAAGCACTTCGCCCGGGTGAAGGTGCCGCAGTCCCTGGCGCGCTTCCTGGAGGCCTCGCCGCAGCGGTACGTGCCGCTGGAGGACGTGATGGGGGCGCACCTGGAGGAGCTGTTCCCGGGGATGGAGGTGCTGGCGCACCACGCCTTCCGGGTGACGCGCAACGAGGACCTCGAAGTCGAGGAGGACGACACCGAGAACATCCTCAAGGCGCTGGAGAAGGAGCTGATGCGGCGGCGCTTCGGACCGCCGGTGCGGCTGGAGGTCGAGGAGTCGATCGACCCGTACATCCTGGACCTGCTGGTGCGGGAGCTGAACATCACCGAGGCGGAGGTCTTCCCGCTGCCCGGCCCGCTGGACCTGACCGGGCTGTTCGGGATCGCCGAGCTGGACCGGCCGGAGCTGAAGTACCCGAAGTTCGTGGCCGGCACGGCGCGCGGGCTGACCGACGTGGAGTCGGCCTCGCAGCCGGACATCTTCGCCGCGATGCGCGAGCGGGACGTGCTGCTGCACCACCCGTACGACAGCTTCTCGACGTCGGTGCAGGCGTTCCTGGAGCAGGCGGCGGGCGATCCGGACGTCCTGGCGATCAAGCAGACGCTGTACCGGACGTCGGGCGACTCGCCGATCGTGGACGCGCTGATCGACGCGGCGGAGTCCGGCAAGCAGGTCCTGGTGCTGGTGGAGATCAAGGCGCGCTTCGACGAGCAGGCCAACATCAAGTGGGCCCGCAAGCTGGAGGAGGCCGGCTGCCACGTGGTCTACGGGCTGGTGGGCCTGAAGACGCACTGCAAGCTGTCGCTGGTGGTGCGCCAGGAGGGCGACACCCTGCGCCGGTACTCGCACGTGGGGACGGGCAACTACCACCCGAAGACGGCCCGGCTGTACGAGGACCTGGGGCTGCTGACCTCGGACCCGCAGGTCGGCGCGGACCTGTCGGACCTGTTCAACCGGCTGTCGGGCTACTCGCGCCGCGAGTCGTACCGGCGGCTGCTGACCGCGCCGCGCGGGCTGCGGGACGGCCTGATCTCGCGGATCCACGACGAGATCGCGCACCACCGGGCGGGCCGTCCGGCGTACGTGAAGCTGAAGGTCAACTCGATCGTCGACGAGGCGGTGATCGACGCGCTCTACCGGGCGTCGCAGGCCGGCGTGCCGGTGGACGTCTGGGTGCGCGGGATCTGCGCCATCCGGCCGGGTGTGGCCGGGCTGAGCGAGAACATCAGGGTGCGGTCCGTGCTGGGCCGCTTCCTGGAGCACTCGCGGATCTTCGTGTTCGGCAACGGGGGCGATCCGGAGGTCTGGATCGGCAGCGCCGACATGATGCACCGCAACCTGGACCGGCGGATCGAGGCGCTGCTGCGGATCACCGATCCGGCCCAGCGCGCGGAGCTGTCCGGACTGATCGACCTGGGCGTCTCGGACGGCACGGAGTCCTGGCACCTGGGACCGGACGGGGCGTGGAACCGCCGTTCGCAGGACGCCGAGGGCACGCGGCTGCGACACGTCCAGGACCTGCTCATCGACTCGCGCCAGCGCCGCCGGGCGTCCTCGTCGTCCCGCTGAGCGAGTCGGACCCGGACGGGTCGGGGCCTGCGTGGGGCGGGTCCCGGCCGGTCCGGCTCCGCGGCGGGTCGGGGCGGCCCGCCGATGTCGGCCACCAGCCCCGGGGGGACGGTCCCGGGGGAACGGGGATCTACCAAGTCATGACCGATGCGCCGATGACGGCCCTGGCGGGGTCCGCAGCCACCGCCGGGGACATCCTCTCCAGCCACCTCACCGCCCAGGCGGGTGCATTCCTGCGCGCCCTGCCGCTGGCGGTGGGGGAGGTCGGCGCGAGACCGGGGACGATCACCGTCCCGTCCGCCGGGACGGCCGACCTGCTGCGGTCGGTGCGGCGGATCGGCGGGGTGCTGCACACCTTCGGCGGGGCCTTCGAGCCCGGTTGGGCTCAGGAGTCGCGGACCGAGCTGCGCTGGCTGCTGAACCTGCTGGCCCTGGAGCCCGGCTACGTACGGCGCTCGGCGCGGCTGCTGGGGGCGGTCGACGGATTGAGCGCGGCCGAGCCGGACGCGCCGGGGATGCTGGCCGGGCACGCGGGCGCCCCCAAGGCGCGGGCGCTGCTGGACCGCCAGCTGACCCTGGCGCGGACCCGGGCGCACACCACGGTGCTGCAGGAGCTGCGGTCGGCCCGGCTGCACGCGCTGGCGGACCGGATGACGCTGCTGGTCGGCGAGGCGCCGATGGCGGACGCCGCGCAGGGCCGGGCGGGCGCGGTGCTGGTGCCGCAGGCCGCGGCGGCGTTCGCGGAGCTGGCGTCGGCCGCGGAGCAGCTGCCGCTGCAGCGGGCCGCCGTGCCGTACGGCGGGGACGGGCTGCGCCGGCTGGGCCCGGTGGAGCCCGCGGTGCCGCCCGCCCGGGGCACGGTGGACGCGGACGCGGCGCTGGCGGCGGACGACGCGCCGTGGCACCGGGTGCGGATCCTGGTGAAGCGGGCCCGGTACGCGCTGGAGGTCTGTGCGCGGCCGTCGGCCGGGCTGGACGGGCTGGACGCGGTGCTGGCCCGGCACCAGGAGGCGGCGGACGCGGCGGTGACGGCGGCGACGGCGGCCCGGACGCCGCGGATCACCCCGGCGACGGCTTACGTGCTGGGCGTGGTGCACGCGGACCAGCGGCTGGAGGTGGAGGCGGCGCGCTACGCCTTCGGCCGGCAGTGGTCGGAGGTGGGGTCGGCGGAGGCCGTCCCGGAGCTGTGGGAGGGCGGCCGGCCGGGGGCGGAGCTGCCGCCGGCGCCCCGGAGCGCGTGACGGTGGCGGGCCCCGGGTCGGGGGACGGTACGTTCGGCGGCATGAAGGCCCAGCCGCAGCGCCCGAAGTCCGCTGCCCCGAAGTCCGCAGCCCCGAAGTCAGCTGCCCCGACGTCGGCTGCCCCGAAGTCAGCTGCCCCGACGTCGGCCGCCCTGAAGCCCGCCGCTGCGAAGTCCCCGGCCGACCGGTCCGCTGCCGTGCCGTCCCCCGGACGGGCGCCCGTCGTGCTGGCCGCCGGGGCGGTGCTCTGGCTGCCGGGCCGGTTGAAGAAGGACGGCGGGCTGGGGCGGCCGCGGATCGCGCTGATCCACCGGCCGAAGTACGACGACTGGAGCCTGCCCAAGGGGAAGCTGGACCCGGGGGAGGCGGTGGCGGAGGCGGCGCTGCGCGAGGTGCTGGAGGAGACCGGCTTCCACTGCGTGCTGGGCGCGGAGCTGCCGGCCCAGCACTACTGGGCGCAGGGGCGGCCGAAGGAGGTCCGGTACTGGGCGGCGGTGCCCTCGGGCGGGCGGTTCCGGCCGAACCGGGAGGTGGACCGGCTGGAGTGGCTGCCGGCCGGGAAGGCGCGGGCCCGGTTGACGTACGACCGGGACCGGCTGCTGGTCGACGCGCTGCTGGCGGTGCTGGGGGCGCGGCCGGTGGCGGTGCGGGACGCGGCGGGGGCCCGCAGGAAGTGATCTTCCCGCGCCCTCCCCGTGACGCAACCGTTACTACCTGACCCTGTTTCCTGCCATCCGTTCGAGGTTCACTCTCCGTTCATTTGCGACCGGCTGACGCGTCACCTACCCGTCCTAACTTCGGTGTCACCGGAGGGCCGCACGGGCCCCGGACCCCAGCAAAACCCCGCGCTCCGCCGCACTCCCGCGGTACGGGCGCCGGGCGTTGCCACAGAAAGGGACACCCCTGTGAAGCTCCAGCGGAACGGCCGCTCCAAGGCCCTCGCCATCGGTGCCATGGCGCTCGTCAGCTCGCTGTCGCTCGCCGCCTGCGGTTCGGACGCGAACAACGCCGCCGCGCCCGGCGGCGGCAGCACGGGTGGCGGTTCGGCCGCCGCGATCGCCTGTGGCAAGCCGGGGACCCTGCTCTCGGCCGGTTCGACCGCCCAGGGCAACGCGATCGACGTCTGGAAGACCGCCTTCGGCGCGGCCTGCTCCGGCAGCACGATCAACTACGGCGGTGGCGGCTCCGGCGCCGGCGTCCAGCAGTTCAACCAGGGCAAGGTCCAGTTCGCCGGCACCGACTCGGCGCTGAAGCCGGCCGAGGTCGACGCCTCCAAGGCGGTCTGCACCGGTGGCCAGGCCATCAACCTGCCGCTGGTGGCCGGTCTGATCTCGATCGTCTACAACGTGGAGGGCGTGGACAACCTGGTCCTGGACGGCCCGACCCTGGCCAAGATCTTCGACTCGCAGATCGCCAAGTGGAACGACCCGGCGATCGCCGCGCTGAACCCGGGCGCCAAGCTGCCGGACGCCGACATCCAGGCCTTCCACCGCTCGGACGACTCGGGCACCACCGACAACCTGACCAAGTACTTCGAGAAGACGTCGGGCGGCGCCTGGCCGTACAAGGCCAGCAAGACCTGGGCGGCCAAGGGCGGCCAGTCCGCCAACGGCAGCGCCGGCGTCTCGGCCCAGGTGAAGCAGGTCAAGAACTCGATCAGCTACGCCGAGCTGTCCTACGCGCAGACCAACAACCTGAAGAGCGCCGCGATCGCGACCGGCGCCAGCAAGCCCGTCGCCGCGACCGCCGAGAACGCCGCCACCACCTTCGCCAAGGCGAAGATCGCCGGCACCGGCGCCGACCTGGCGCTGACCCTCGACTACGCGATCAAGGACGAGAACGCCTACCCGCTCGTCCTGGTCACCTACGAGATCGTCTGCGACAAGGGCAACAAGGCCGAGACCCTCGACACCCTGAAGGCCTTCCTGACCTACGCGGCCGGCGAGAACGGCCAGAAGGCCATCGGCGAGAAGGGCTACGTCCCGCTGCCGAAGGAGCTCACCGCCAAGGTCACCACCGCCGTCGCGGCCCTGGCCTGACCCACCCGGTAGACCACCGTCGGGGCGGCCCTGTGGTTCGAGGGGGGCCGGGGCCGTCCCGCCGGCGAGCAGTGAACACGCAAGAAGCACGTCCGGGGCACCGCCGCCAGGGTGCCGCCCCCTCGGGGCAGCACCACCAGACCGGAGTAGACCAATGACTTCACAAGTCCCTGCCGACTCGCAGGGCAGGGTTCGCGACCGGCGCGACAGCCGGCTCGGCGACAAGATCTTCATGAATGCCGCGCGCGGCTCGGGCATCCTGCTGCTGGCGGTCATGGCCGCCATCGCGGGCTTCCTGACCTGGCGCTCCAGCATCGCCCTCAGCAAGAACGAGGGGAACTTCCTCACCACCTTCGAGTGGACGCCCGACGCGCCGACGCCGGTCTTCGGCATCGCCGTCCTGGCGTTCGGCACCATCGTCAGCGCCGTGATCGCGATGGCGATCGCCGTCCCGGTGGCGATCGGGATCGCGCTGTTCATCTCGCACTACGCGCCGCGCCGGATCGCCCAGCCGTTCGCCTACCTGGTGGACCTGCTGGCCGCCGTGCCCAGCATCATCTACGGCCTCTGGGGCGCCCTCTTCCTGGTGCCGCACCTGGAGGGCCTGAGCAGCTGGCTGGACCAGTACCTCGGCTGGACGTACATCTTCGACCAGTCCAGGGTCGGCACCACCCCGCGCAACCTGTTCACGGTCGCCATCCTGCTGGCCATCATGATCCTGCCGATCATCACCGCGGTCAGCCGCGAGGTGTTCAAGCAGGTGCCCCGGATGCACGAGGAGGCGGCGCTTGCCCTCGGCGCGACCCGCTGGGAGATGATCCGCACCGCGGTGCTGCCGTTCGGCCGCCCGGGCATCATCTCGGCCTCGATGCTCGGCCTGGGCCGCGCGCTCGGCGAGACCATCGCGGTCGCCGTCGTGCTCTCCTCCAACAGCGTCCTCTCGCTGCACCTGCTCGACCCGGGCGGCGGCACCTTCGCGCAGAACATCGCGCTGAAGTTCAGCGAGGCCCAGCCCTTCGGCCGGGACGCGCTGATGGCCTCCGGCCTCGTCCTGTTCGTGATCACCCTGCTGGTCAACGGTGCCGCGCGAATGATCGTCGCCCGCCGCAAGGAGTACTCGGGGGCCAACGCATGAGTGCCGTCACCACGACCGTCCCGGCGGACGCCCGGCCCGGCCACCGGCTGACCGCCAACCGCCTGCCCACCTGGGGACCGGCCGCGATCGCCGCCGCGTCGATCGCGATCGGCTGCGGCATCGGCGCGGGCGCCGGCCTGGAGAGCAAGCTCCAGTGGGGCCTGATCTCCGCGCTGCTCTTCGTGGTCGTCGGCTACGCCCTCTCGGCCAAGGTCGAGGGCGCCCGCCAGGCCAAGGACCGGCTCGCCACCTCGGTGGTCTGGGTGTCCTTCATCCTGGCCGTCATCCCGCTGGCCGCCCTCACGATCTACACCGTCCAGCAGGGCCTCGAAGTGGTGGACGGGTACTTCCTCACCCACACCATGCGGGGCATCCTCTCCTCGGGCCCCGGCGGCGGCATCCACCACGCCCTGATCGGCACGCTGCAGCAGGTCGCCCTGGCCACCCTGATGGCCGCCCCGATCGGCCTGCTGACCGCCGTCTACCTGGTGGAGTACGGCCGCGGCCGGCTCGCCAAGGCGGTCACCTTCTTCGTCGACGTCATGACGGGTGTCCCGTCGATCGTCGCGGGTCTGTTCATCCTCTCGCTGTGGAACATCGCCCTCGGCTTCAACTACTCCGGCTTCTCGGGCAGCCTCGCGCTGGCGATCCTGATGATGCCCGTGGTGGTCCGCTCCACCGAGGAGATGCTCAAGCTCGTCCCGAACGAGCTGCGCGAGGCGTCGTACGCGCTCGGCGTGCCGAAGTGGAAGACCATCCTGCGGATCGTCATCCCCACCGCGATCGGCGGCATCACCACCGGCGTGATGCTGGCCGTCGCCCGCATCACCGGTGAGACCGCCCCGGTCCTGATGCTGGTGTTCGGCGCCGACTACCTCAACAACAACCCGTTCGACGGACCGCAGCAGTCGCTGCCGATGTACATCTGGCAGCAGTACGCCATGGTCAACAACCAGTACGGCTACGCCCGCGCCTGGGGTGCCGCGCTCGTGCTGATCGCCTTCGTGATGGGGCTCAACCTCATCGCCCGGGGCATCGCACGCTGGCGCTCGCCCAAGGGCGGGCACTGACCGACTGACGCACGAGACGAGAGAAGACGAACGATCATGGCCAAGCGCATCGACGTCAGCGGACTGTCCGCCTACTACGGCACCACCAAGGCCATCGAGGACATCTCGATGACCGTCGAGCCCCGCTCGGTGACGGCCTTCATCGGCCCCTCCGGCTGCGGCAAGTCCACCTTCCTGCGCACCCTCAACCGGATGCACGAGGTGATCCCCGGCGCCCGCGTCGAGGGCAAGGTGATGCTGGACGACGAGAACCTGTACGGCAAGGAGGTCGACCCGGTCGCGGTCCGCCGCCACGTCGGGATGGTCTTCCAGCGCCCCAACCCGTTCCCGACCATGTCGATCTACGACAACGTGATCGCCGGCCTGAAGCTCGCCGGGGTGCGCCGGAAGTCCGTCCTGGACGGCGTGGTCGAGAAGTCCCTCAAGGGCGCCAACCTCTGGAACGAGGTCAAGGACCGGCTCAACAAGCCGGGCGCCGGCCTCTCCGGCGGCCAGCAGCAGCGGCTGTGCATCGCCCGCGCCATCGCGGTCGAGCCCGAGGTCCTGCTGATGGACGAGCCCTGCTCCGCCCTGGACCCGATCTCCACCCTCGCCATCGAGGACCTGATCGGCGAGCTGAAGTCCCAGTTCACCATCGTCATCGTGACGCACAACATGCAGCAGGCGGCCCGCGTCAGCGACCGCACCGCCTTCTTCAACCTGGCCGGCGTCGGCCAGCCGGGCAAGCTCGTCGAGCTCGACGACACCCAGCGGATCTTCTCCAACCCGTCGGTGCAGGCGACCGAGGACTACATCTCCGGCCGCTTCGGCTGATCGGGCGCGCCCGCGCCCGGTACTCCGGACTGCTTCGCGGTGCTGCATGGCGGTGCCGCCGCGGAGCACGAGAAGGGCCCGCCCCCCGAGATGTGGGGGGCGGGCCCGTTCCCGTTCCGGGTCCGACGGCGTCAGGCCCAGAAGAGGCTGACCAGCCAGAACATCAGGGCCGCCATGAGGGCGGCGGCCGGCATCGTGATGAACCAGCCGAGGACGATGTTCTTCGCCACGCCCCAGCGGACCGCGCGGATCCGCTTGGTGGAGCCGGCACCCATGATCGCCGAAGTGATCACGTGGGTGGTGGAGATCGGCGCCTTGAAGACGAACGAGGTGATGTACATGACGGTCGAGGCGGTGGCCTCGGCCGCGAAGCCCTGCGGCGGGTCCAGCTCGATGATCTTGCGGCCGAGGGTCCGCATGATCCGCCAGCCGCCGGCGTAGGTGCCCAGCGAGAGCATGGTCGCGCAGGAGATCTTCACCCAGACCGGGATGTCGCCGCCGGACTGGTGCCCGGAGATGGTCAGGGCCATCACCACGATGCCCATGGTCTTCTGGGCGTCCTGCAGGCCGTGTGCGAGGGCCATGGCGGCGGCCGACGCGGTCTGGGCGACCCGGAAGTTGCGCTTCGCCCGGTGCGGGTTGGCCTTCCGGAAGATCCACAGGATCGCCAGCATGACCAGGAAGCCGCCGACCAGGCCGACCACCGGGGAGACCACCATCGGAATGATGATCTTCTCGACGACACCGCTCCAGATCACCTCGGTGCCGCCGGCCAGCGCCGCGCCCACCAGGCCGCCGAACAGGGCGTGCGAGGAGGAGGACGGCAGGCCGAAGTACCAGGTGATCAGGTTCCAGGCGATCGCGCCGACCAGAGCCGCGAACAGGATCGCCATGCCGCGGTTGCCGGTCGGGGTCTCGATGAGGCCGTTGGAGACGGTCTTCGCCACCCCGCTGCCGAGGAAGGCGCCGGCCAGATTCATCACCGCGGCCATCGCCAGGGCGGCCCGCGGGGTGAGCGCGCGGGTGGAGACCGAGGTGGCGATGGCGTTCGCCGAGTCGTGGAAGCCGTTGGTGTACGTGAAGAAGAACGCCACGCCGATGACGGCGATGAGTGCTGCCGTGTCCACGAGGGTCAGGACTCCTTGACGGCGATGGTCTCCACCGTGTTGGCGACGTGCTCGAAGGCATCGGCCGCCTGTTCGAGGACGTCCACGACCTGCTTGAGCTTCAGCACCTCGATGGCGTCGTACTGGCCGCTGAAGAGGTGGGCGAGCAGCTTGCGGTGGATCTGGTCCGCCTGGTTCTCCAGCCGGTTGACCTCGATCCAGTACTCGGTGAGGTTGGACATGCTGCGCAGGTTCGGCATCGCCTCCGCGGTCAGCTCGGCCGCCCGCGCCAGCACCTCGATCTGCTGCTCGACACCCTTGGGGAGGGTCTGGATGTCGTAGAGGACGACCAGGTCGACGGCCTCCTCCATGAAGTCCATGATGTCGTCCAGCGACGACGCGAGGCTGTAGATGTCCTCGCGGTCGAAGGGCGTGATGAACGACGAGTTCAGCTGGTGGAAGATCGCATGGGTGGTGTCGTCCCCGGCGTGCTCGGCGGCGCGCATGCGCTCGACGATCTCCGCGCGGGCCGACACGTCTGCCCCCAGCAGTTCCAGCAGGAGCTTCGAACCGACGACGAGGTTCTCCGCTGCCGCGGCGAACATGTCGTAGAAGCTCGTCTCCTTCGGGGTCAGGCTAAAACGCACGGAAATCTCCGATGTGCGGGGTAGGGACTGAACGATGCTAGGTGCAACCAAGCGGAAGCGTGCAAACGGGGTGGTAACGGGGGAGCCGGAACCTCCCCTTCCGTTCGGTCGGCGCAGAGGCCGAAACACCAGCGGATCGGGCCGCACATCCATGTGCGGACATGAGCCCCCAGTCTGACGGAACCTCGCCCGGAATGCGCCCGTCGTGCGCGCACGGGACCGGGGGGCCGCCCGTACGGGGGAACCCCGCGGGCACGCCGCCCGGCCGCCGCGAGCTGCCCCGACCCGGGGCCGGGAACCGGCCCGGCCGGCCTCCGCGAGCTGCGCCGGAGGAACACCGCGACGGCCCCCGGTGTTGGACACTGGAGGCCGACGCAGCCACCCAGGCACCCAGACGAAGGCGGGCCGATGACCACGACGCAAGCGCGCACCGAGCCGGACCACGCGCCCGAGCCGCAGGCCGGCGCCGACGGCCACGCCCACCACGGGCACGGTCCGCACGGCTACAGCGCCCAGAAGGACGCCCACCTCAAGCGGCTGCGGCGGATCGAGGGCCAGATCCGCGGACTCCAGCGGATGGTCGACGAGGACGTCTACTGCATCGACGTGCTCACCCAGGTCTCCGCCAGTACCAAGGCCCTGCAGTCCTTCGCCCTCTCCCTGTTGGAGGAGCACCTGCGGCACTGCGTCGCCGCCGCCGCCGACGAGGGCGGGGCCGAACTGGAGGCCAAGGTCGCCGAGGCCACCGCCGCGATCGGCCGACTGCTGCGCAGCTGACCCGCCCCGGCCGGCCCGGCGCCGCGGCCCGTCGGGCTCAGCCCGCCGGGCGGCCGTCCCCCGCTCCACCGGCCGGTCCGGCGGCCGCCCCGCCGCCGGGCCGGTCGAGCAGGACCTCGTCGATCCGCTCGGTCGGCAGCCGGTCGCCGGCGCTGGCCGTCGCGGCGATCATCAGCTCGCCGGCCAGCTCGATCTCGTCGAGGGCCGCGTCGTCGTGGCCGTCGCTGCGACCGCCTGCGGACGACACCATCTGCACCACCCCTTCAGCGCCTCGCCAGCCCGGGGGCGGCAGCCACCCGTCGTCCAGCCTAGGCACTCCGGAGCCCGGCCACATGGCACGGACGGGTCATCCCGACGCCGCCGAAACGGGTGGGCCGCCCGCCGGACGGCGCTCCGTCCGGCCTACTTCGGGCTCTCCGTGGACTTCATCGCGTAGATGTCCGCCGCCGGCGGCTCGGCCGCCTCCACCGGCTTGCCGAAGTTCGACAGCGCGGTGGTCGACACCACCTTGACCTGGTCCTTCGCCTCCTTGGAACCCGCCACCCCGGCGAAGGTGAACACCTCCACCACCTTGTGCAGCCGGCCCTGCTCGTCCAGCCAGGCGTCGTACGGGACCTCCTTGACCGTGAAGGTCTGGGCGGCCATCCGCAGGCCGTCCCCGCCCCGGCCGCCGGTGGCCTCGGCGGCCTTGGCGAGGTCCAGGGTGCCCCGGTAGTGCTTGAGGACCTGCCCGTCGACCGTCTCGGAGCCGACCAGCTCGGCCTTCTGCGCGCCGCGCAGCGCCCCCGCGGCGGAGGCCGGGTCGGTGGCGCCGCTGCTCACCAGGTTGCCGTCGGGCAACTGGCGCACGTCCAGCTTCACCCACTTGCCCTCCGGCACCTTCGCCCCGCTGTTCTGCAGGTAGACGGTGCCCGGCAGGACCACCTCGACGATCTTCCCGGTGGTCGCCGCGCCGGGCGGCACCGCCACCTCTAGCCGGCCGATCCGCTTCACGTAGTCGTAGCCGCCGGTGCCGGTGAAGACCGCCTTCTTGTCGGCGGACTCGGTGACCAGCTCGGTGGTGGCGTGCGCGGAGCCCGTCCGGCCGGTGATGTCGGCGGCGCTGCGGACGGCGGTCAGCGGGTCGGCGGCGAGCCGGTCGGGGGTCGCCCCGGCGTCCGCCGAGCCCGCGCCGGAACCGCCCGAGCAGCCGGCCAGCGCGGCCAGGACGACGGCGGCCGCCACGGCTCCGGCCGCCGGGCGCGGACGGGTCAGGGAGCGGCTGCGCCGCCCGGGCTCCAGCACCTGGTCGGTCTTCTTCATCCTCGCGACAACCCCCTCGGGCCCTCGGGCCCGACCGCCCGGCAAAGCCTCCGCCCCGGATGGGCAGAGCTCTTGCCGGGCAAACGAGTTGGGGTGCCATGGGTTACGCGGCACCCGGCGTGCGACGTCCGTCGCGCGCCGGGTGCCGGACACGTTACGGTGAGATCCGTGCAGATCGAGCTGTCGGCCGCGCCCGGCACTGCCCAGATGCCCGAACACCGCGTGGAGATCAGCGAACGCGGTTCCTTCTGCTTCGCGACCTGCAGCTGCGGCTGGTTCTCACCGGCCCGCCGCTCCCGGGAGCTGACCCGCCGTGAGGCCGCCGAACACCTCGCCCGCAGCCCGGGCGCCCCGGGCGGCCACGGAACCGCGTAACGGCCCGTACGGGCGGCGGTTCGGGCGGTCCGCTCCGGTGCTTCGGTCCGGTGCTTCGGTCCGGTGCGTCGTCCGCGGGGTCCGTTCAGGCGGCCAGGTCGGACTCCGGCGGCTCCTCGGCCTGTGTCCGGCCGCGCTCGCCGCGGCCCCGGCGCCGTCCGCTCCGCCCGGCCCCGGGCGCACCCGGCCGGCGGGCCCGGATCAGCGGGGCCGCCGGGGTCCGGGCCAGGGCATGGCAGAGCGGCACCAGGACGGCCATCGCGATCGGCGCCAGCAGCAGGACGACCGCCGTGGCGAGCGCGAAGCCGCCGATCACGTCGGTCGGGTAGTGCACGCCCACGTACATCCGGCAGAAGCCCTGCAGCACGGCCAGGCCGCCGGCGATCCAGCCGAGCTTCCGGTCGACCAGGAACAGCCCGACGGCGATGCCCATGGACATCGCCGAGTGGTCGCTGACGAACGAGTAGCCGCCCTTGCCCTCGACCAGCACGTCGATCCCGGCGTGGTCCACGAACGGGCGGGCCCGGCCCACGATCGCCGAGATCGGCAGGTTGGCGAGCTCGGAGACGGTGACCGCCAGCGGGGCCCAGAGCAGCCCGGCCACCGCCACCGGGGCGTCCGGCCGGCGTCTGGCCCGGAGCCAGGCGGTCAGGCCGAGCAGGGCCAGGCCGAGCAGGATGCCGTACTCGCCGACCCAGGCGACCGTGCGGTCGAGCCAGTCGGGGGAGTGCGCGGCCAGGCCGTTGACGGCCCGGAGCAGGCCGAGGTCGGGGTTGGTCGTGTCGGCAAGCGGCGTCGACACGCCGCACCTCCTTCTGGTCCGCTGTCAGCTGTCCGGTCGGGCCCGGGTCCGGGACCGCGCAGCTCGGAGCTGCTGCGCGGGGCCAACGAACACAACGTCACAACCGGTGCACAGCGTTCCACGGAAACGCGCAGTTATGGAAACTTGACTCAGCGTCCACCGCGCACTCACACCCCGGGCACCCGGTGGATCAGCTCTTTGCCGGGCTTTGACCTGGACCTGTCGGGACGGCGCCGCCCGCCGCCGGCCGCGCCGCCACCGCCGCCTGGGCCCGCGCGGCCGAGGCGGCGGGCGAGGGCGTCTGCGCCGGCCCCGGGGGCTGCGCCTCCGCACCCGCCGCCGGACCGCCCCGGCCGGTGATGCTGCCGTCCGCACCGCGCACCGGCAGCGCCTCGGCGCCGTCGGAGGTGACCCGGGTGGCGCCGATGTACTCCTTGGTGTCGATCCGGTCGTACCGGATCACCGCGCCGGTACGCGGTGCGTCGATCATGTACCCGCCGCCCACGTAGATCCCGACGTGGTGGATGCTGCGCGGGTCGTTGAGGTCGGTCGCCCAGAACACGAGGTCCCCCGGGCGCAGTTGGTCCCGCGACGGGTGCGGGCCCGCGTACCACTGGTCGTTCGCCACCCGCGGCAGCTTGATGCCCACGCTCGCGAACGCCGCCTGCATCAGCCCCGAGCAGTCGAACCGCCCGCCCTGCGACGGCAGCCCCTCGCCGCCCCACAGGTACGGCGTCCCCAGCTTGGTCTGCGCGAAGTAGATCGCGCCCGCCGCCTGCGCCGACACCTCCACCGGCGCGGTCGGCTCGGCGAAGCTCCGGGCCAGCGACCTGATGTTCTTCACGTACCCCTGGGTCTCCTTGTACGGCGGCACCCCGCCGTACTTGATGACCGCGTACGGGCCGGCGTTGTACGCCGCCAGCATGTTCGACTGGCGGTCCCCCGGCACGTTCGCCACCTCCCGGGCCAGCGCGCAGTCGTACACCGCCGCCGAGGCGATAGCGTCCGCCGGATCCCAGATGTCCTTCCGGCCGTCGTTGTTCCCGTCCGTCCCGTACGTCGCCCAGGTGCTCTCCAGGAACTGCGCCATTCCGTACGCCTTCGCGGGAGAGCGCGCCGCCGGGTCGAAACCGCTTTCCTGGTACAGCTGGGCCGCCAGCATCGGCGGCGAGATCTCCGCGCAGCGCGAGCCCCACTGCTGGATCAGCCCCTGGTACGCGGCCGGAACCGTGCCCGCCGAGAGCCGCTCCCGGGAAGTCGACTGCTGCGGCACGCCGCTCGCCGCATATGTCCCGATCGTCACCAGCCCGACGAAGCCGACCACCACAACTCCCGCGGTGGCGGCGGCCGTAGCGGCCTTCCGGAGTACCATCAGCACCATCCCGACGAATCGTCAGTCGAAGTGTCCCGGAAGGCGTTGCTCACCGCAATCATCAGAGATACAAAGAGTGAGCGCTATCCTTCGTACGGTGGACATCCTGGCGTACGTGTCCGATGCCTCACGACCAATCCGCGAGAAGCAGCCAAGTCGACATCAGATCTGGCCAAGAATAGGTACCGGCCCTTCGCGCGAACGGGGTCGGGGCCCTTGAATTTGCCTGATCGGGCGGTGAGATGGAAATGAACCTGAGCAGCGTGGACAGCAACGTGATCGGCCACCTGGCCGAAGAGCCGACGAGCAAGCCCAATATCGACACCATCATCGGCGGGATCGCCCCGGACTGGGGGCCGTTCGCCAGTCTCGGCGCGGAGGCGCGGGTGATGGTCGAGGTCGTCATGGCCGTGGCGATCCTCGCCTGCCTCGGCATCGCCATCTGGGGTGCCGCCAAACAGCGGATCGGCGCCACCGCGATGCGCGACAGCTTCGGCGCCGAACAGGGCAAGGGGCTGATCATCGCCGGGCTGACCGGCGTGTTCATCATTGGATCACTGGGCACCCTGTTCACCATTGTCTACGGGATGGCCATCTGACGATCGGACAGTGGGCCTGGTCCGCCCGCCGTCCGCCCGCCCCGCCGCCGTCCCCAGCCGCCCAGCCGCCCGGACCCCGCCAGGAGTCCGTCCACCCCACCCCTCCCTCCGCGCACCGCCACGGGCGGAGGGGCCCCCGGAGCCGCCCGCGGCTCCCCGCACCAGGAGGGCCGCCGTGCCGTTGTCCGACGACCAGCCGCACACCCGTACGCGGCTACCGGTCGGCGAACACCCCTCCTCGCAGTCGAACACCCGTCAGACCCGCCCGCTGCGGACCCTGCTGACCGTCCTCGTCGTGGTCACCCTGCTCGTGGTGGCGATCTCCATCGCCAACCGCGGCCGGCCGGACCCGGCGCCGCCGGCATCCGCCGACCGGGCCACCGCCGCCACCACCGCGGCCTCCGGCGCCGGCCCCGCCCCCAGCGGCGACCAGCCGGTCACCACCACCAGCAACGGCATCGGCACCGGCTACCCGCACACCGACGCGGGCGCGCAGTCGGCCGCCGCCAACTACGCCGTCGCCATCGGCTCCGCCGACATGTTCCGCACCGAGACCCGCCACGCCATCGTCACCACCATCGCCGACCCCGCCGCCCTCACCGCCCTCCAGACCCGCCTCGACCAGGGGTTCTCGCCGGAGAACGCCGCACGGTTCGGGGTCGATGCCCAGGGACGCCCGCCGAAGGGGCTGACGCTGGTGAGCCGGACGATTCCTATCGGGACCAAAAGCGCTGCCTACAGCGCGGAGAGCGCCAAGATCGAGGTCTGGTGCACCGGCCTCTTCGGCCTGGCCGGTGAGCGTTCGATCCGCCCGGTCTCGCAGGAGTGGTTCACGCTGACGATCAGTCTGCGCTGGACCGGTACGGACTGGAAGTTCAGCGACTACGGCCGGACAACGGGTCCTGCGCCGGTTCCGGCGGACCAGCAGGCCGCGACCTCGGAGGAGATCACTGGTGCCGTCGAGCAGTTCGGAGGCTTCCGCTATGCCCGCTGACGGCGGTTCCGGTTCGCTGCGCCGCGGGCTCGCCCGGGTCGGCGGCGGACTCGTGGCCGGCGGCCTGTCGGTCGTCCTCATGGCCCGCCCCGCCCTTGCGGAGCCCTCCCCGACACCGAGCCCCGGCGGCACGAACACGAACTGCCCCGGAATCCCGCTGCCCGGGAACGACGTCTACTGCGCGCCGGGGGGGACCTCTTCCCTGCCCGGGAGCAGCACGGTCGGGAGCGTGGCGGATCCGCTGGGGTCGTTGGCGAAGGGGTGTGCGCAGGCGGCGGCGTGGGTGGTGCGGAAGCTGTCGGGGGCGATCGACGGGACGACGCAGGTGGACTTCACCAATGCGTCGTTCCTGCAGCAGTACGCCGTGGTGTTCGCGGCGTCGACGATCATCACCCTGGTGCTCTGGCTGCTCGCGGTGACCAAGCGGGCGGTGCGCGGGGCGCCGTTGGCGACGGCGTTCGCGGAGGCGATCGGGTTCCTGTGGCTGACGGTGGTGGCGTCGGCGTTCACGCCGCTGATCCTGTACACCGTGGTGAGCGCGACCGACGGGCTGACCTCGGCGATCGCGGCGGGGACGAAGTCGGACACCGGGACGTACCTGGGCGGGTTCGCGGACACCCTGGAGAAGGGCGACCTCGGCGGCGGCCCGCTGATCCTGATCATCGTGTCGCTGGTGGCGGTGCTGGCGGCGGCGGTGCTCTGGATCGAGCTGCTGATCCGTGCGGCGATGCTGTACGTGGGCGCGCTGCTGGGGACGGCGGTGTACGCGGGGCTGGTGGACAAGCAGTTGTGGAAGCACGTGCGCCGCTGGGCCGGGGTGATGCTGGCGGTGGACCTGGCGAAGCCGATCATCGTGATCATCCTGGGGCTGGCGGGCGCGGTGGCGACCGGGGCCGGGGCGAACGACGACTTCGCGCGGGTGCTGTCGGGGCTGGCGATCCTGTTCCTGTCGATCTTCGCGAGTGCCGCGGTGTACCGCTTCGTGCCGGGCTTCGGCGACGAGATCATGAACATGCGCCAGGCCAGGGCGAGTGCGGTCTCGGCCGGTTCGGCGATGATCAACGGCACCGCGAACCTGGTGAAGCAGGGCATCAGTGCGCACGGCGACCGCGGTCCGCAGGGGGCCTCCGGTTCGGCCGCGGGCGGGGCCGGCGGCTCGGTGGGTTCGGGCATCGCCGCGCACGCGACTCGTACTCCGGCGCCGCCGCCGCAGGCGGCTCCACCGGCGCCGGCGGCGGTGCCGATCCGCGACAGCAATCCAGCGAAGGGAGGGTGACGGGTAAGTGAGCAGCGAACCGCTCGGCCAGTACGGGGCCCAGTACGCCCAGCCGTACGTGCACCAGCGCCGCACCTACCTGATCGGCAAGGCCCGCCCGAACGCGCCCATCGGCCGCAACCGGGAGACCGGGGAGATCGTGCTGATCATCTTCGGGGCGTTCCTCGGGATGATGTGGGGTCTGCTGATGCCGGTCCTGCCGTTGCGCATCGCGGGCCTGGTGGGTCTGCCGGTGCTGGCGATCGCGGCGGTGTACGTGCCGTACCGGCGCCGGACGTTCTACAAGTGGGTGGAGATCAACCGCACCTACCGGCGGACGGTCCGCAGCGGCCGGGCGGTGTGGCGGTCGGACGTGATCGACGCGGGGACCCGGCTGGACGGCCGGGAGGTGGAGGTCGGCCCGCCGCCGGGGGTGGGGCGGCTGCGCTGGCTGTCGGCGCCGTTCGGGCCGGACGAGGTCGGGGTGCTGATGCACCTGGAGCGGCGGACGGTGACGGCGGCGATCGAGATCGAGGGCCCCGGCGTGGGGCTGCGCGACTCGGAGGACCAGGAGGCGCTGGTCGACCGGTTCGGCACGCTGCTGAAGCACGTCGCCAACGGGGACGGCTTCGTGACGCGGCTGCAGATCCTGGCGCGGACGCTGCCGGCGGACCCGGACGCGCACGCCAAGGACGTGGAGCGCCGCGGTGATGTGCAGTCGCCGCGCTGGCTGCAGGACTCGTACGACCAGCTGCAGTCGATGGTGTCGACCTCGTCGGAGCAGCACCGGGCGTACCTGGTGGCGTGCATGCACTACACCCGGGACCTCGCCTCGGAGGCGCACGCGATGGGGCGGACGGCGACCGGCCGCCGGGCGCGGGACGACGAGGGCCTGGCCGCGGTGATGGCGCGCGAGCTGACGGACATCTGCGCCCGGCTGGCGGAGGCGGACATCCGGGTGCGCCAGCCGCTGGGGCAGGCGCGGCTCTCCTCGCTGCTGCACTCGATGTACGACCCGGACCACCCGATCGACCACATCCAGGCGATGTCGCGGCGCAACGCCTGGCCGGCCGAGCTGGACGCGACGGACCCGCAGTACCTGCAGGCGAAGACCCGGGAGTCGGCGACCCGCGAGCCGTGGTGCCACGCCACCGCGTGGATCAAGGAGTGGCCGCTGACCCCGGTGGGCGTGAACTTCCTGGCGCCGCTGCTGGTGCACACCCCGGACGTGATCCGGACGGTCGCGGTGACGATGGACCTGGAGCCGACCGACGTCGCGATCGAGCGGATGCTGACCGAGAAGACCAACGACGAGGCGGAGGCCAGTCGCGCGGCCAAGATGAACCGCACGGTCGACCCGCGCGACCTGGCGCACACCGGCCGGGTGGACCAGCGCGGCGACGACCTGGCGTCCGGCGCGGCCGGCGTGAACCTGGTCGGGTACATCACGGTCTCCTCGCGCAACCCGGACGCGCTGGCGCGGGACAAGCGGACCATCCGGGCCTCGGCGGGCAAGAGCTACCTGAAGCTGGAGTGGTGCGACCGCGAGCACCACCGGGCGTTCGTCAACACCCTGCCGTTCGCGACCGGCATCCGCCGCTGATCCCCCTGGAGGCCCCGTATGGCGATCGGCAACCTCACCGACGCGTTCACCAGCCTGATGTTCGGCAAGGTGGAGACCACCCGGCTGCCGGTGCGCACCTCCACCGGGCAGGCGCAGGCGGTGTACCTGCCGACGGCGGCGCCGGGGCTCGGCGACTCGGGGGTGATCATCGGCCGTGAGGTGTACAGCGGCAAGGGCTACGTGTACGACCCGTTCCAGTTGTACGGGCAGCAGCTGCCGGCCCCGCACTGGCTGGTGCTGGGGGAGTCCGGCAACGGCAAGTCGGCGCTGGAGAAGACGTACGTCCTGCGGCAGTTGAGGTTCCGCGACCGGCAGGTGGTGGTGCTGGACGCGCAGGGCGAGGACGGCGTCGGCGAGTGGAACCTGATCGCAAACGCGCTGGGCATAAAGTCGATCCGGCTGGACCCGATGGCGGCCCGGGACGGCGGGGTGAAGCTCAACCCGCTGGACCCGGCGATCACCCAGACCGGTCAGCTGTCGCTGCTGCGCACCATCATCGAGGTGGCGATGGGGCGCGGTCTCGAAGAGCGGGCGGGCTTCGCGCTGAAGGCCGCGCACGCCCACGTGGTGGCGACGGTGACCGACCGCCAGCCGGTGCTGGACGACATCATCGACACCCTGCGCAGCCCCGACCTGTCGGCGGTGGAGTCGCTGGGCGTGGCGGTGGACGAGGTGCAGTCCTGGGGCCTGGACGTGGCGCTGGTGCTGGACCGCCTGGTCGACGGCGACCTGCGGGGCATGTTCGACGGGCCGACCTCGGACGGCATCGACCTGGACGCCCCGCTGATCGTGTTCGACCTGTCGCACATCGACCGGAACTCGATCGCGATGCCGATCCTGATGGCGATCGTCGGGGTCTGGCTGGAGCACACCTGGATCAGGCCGGACCGGAAGAAGCGGATCTTCCTGGTCGAGGAGGCCTGGCACATCATCAACAGCCCGTTCGTGGCGCAGCTGTTCCAGCGGCTGCTGAAGTTCGGCCGCCGGCTGGGGCTCTCCTTCGTGGCGGTGGTGCACCACCTGTCGGACGTGGTGGACGGGGCGGCGGCCCGGGAGGCGTCGGCGATCCTGAAGATGGCCTCCACCCGGACGATCTACATGCAGAAGGCGGAGGAGGCGCGGGCGACCGGCCGGGTGCTGGGTCTGCCGCGCTGGGCGGTTGAGATCATCCCCACACTTTCGCCGGGCATCGCGGTCTGGGACGTCAACGGCAACGTGCAGGTGGTCAAGCACATCATCACCGACACCGAGCGCCCATTGGTCTACACCGACCGGGCGATGACCGAGGACGCGGTGGCCGAGCGGGCCCGCGCCGAGCGTCAGTTGGCAGCCGAACCAGGTGTGTGAGCGGTGCCGGGCGCGGCGGGCGGTCCGTCGCGCGGCACCGTCCGGGACGCTCGCGCGGGCCGGACGTCCTTCGATGATTCGTCAGCAGGTAACCCTGTCGTTACGTTCAGGGTCCTGACAGCTACGCGCGTTGACTCTAGGCTGCACTGGTCGCATCCGACCACCGCCGCCCCGAACTGTCCACAGCCGGGCGCTCTCTCAAGGTGCAGGGGACCCCTCATGCTCACCGTCAGATCCCGACGCGCGCTGCTCTCCGCCGTGGCCGCGGCCGGCCTCGTCGGCACCGTGGCCGTGCCGACGGCCGCCCAGGCCGCGCCCGCCAAGCGTGCGAAGACCGTCAACCTCCAGCTGCTGGCGATCAACGACCTGCACGGCAACCTGGAGCCCCCGGCCGGCTCCTCGGGCACCATCCGCGAGGTCGACCCGGCCACCGGCCAGGTCGTCGCCACCCCGGCCGGCGGCATCGAGTACCTGGCCACCGCGCTGCGCGAGGCCCGGATCCCGGCCGACGACTCGATCACCGTCGCCGCCGGCGACCTGGTCGGCGCCAGCCCGCTGACCTCCGCGCTGTTCCACGACGAGCCGACCGTCGAGGCGCTCGACAAGCTCGGCCTGGACGTCACCTCGGTCGGCAACCACGAGTTCGACGAGGGCGCGGCCGAGCTGCTGCGCCTGCAGAACGGCGGCTGCCACCCGACGGACGGCTGCTACGAGGAGGGGCGCAAGTTCAAGGGCGCCAACTTCAACTACCTGTCCGCCAACGTGGTCAACGAGAAGAACGGCAAGCCGCTGCTGGCGCCGTACTGGGTGACCAAGTCGCAGGGCGTGAAGGTCGGCTTCATCGGCGTCACGCTGGAGGGCACGCCGAACATCGTCACCGCCGAGGGCATCAAGGGCCTGAAGTTCAAGGACGAGGTCGAGACCCTCAACAAGTACGCCGCCGAGCTGCGCAGGAAGGGCGTCAACTCGATCGTCGCCCTGATCCACGAGGGCGGCTTCCCGGCCAGCACCACGTACAACTACGACTGCGGCGCGGCCGGCCAGGGCATCTCCGGCCCGATCGTCGACATCGCGAAGAACCTGGACCCGTCGATCGGCGCGATCGTCACGGGCCACACCCACAACTCGTACGCCTGCACCATCCCGGACCCGCAGGGCGTGCCGCGCTCGGTGACCAGCGCCGCCTCCTTCGGCCGGCTGTACACCGAGATCAACCTGAAGCTGGACAAGTCCAGCGGCGAGATCGTCCGCCCGTCGGTCACCGCCCAGAACCACGTCGTGCGCCGCACGGTGGACAAGGCGCCGGACATGACGGCGCTGATCAACCGCTACTCCAAGCTGGCCGCGCCGATCGCCAACCGCCCGGTCGGCTGGATCTCCTCGGACATCAACGGCCGCGGCAGCAGCAGCCTGGAGACCCCGCTGGGTGACGTGATCACCGACGCCCAGCTGGCCGGGCTGTCGCCCGCCGACAAGGGCGGCGCGCAGATCGCCTTCATGAACCCGGGCGGTATCCGCTCCGACCTGGTGCACAAGGCCTCGGGCGCCGAGGGCGACGGCGTGGTGACCTACGGCGAGGCGTTCACCGTCCAGCCGTTCACCAACATGATGCAGGTCAAGACGCTGACCGGCGCCCAGCTGATCCAGCTGCTGCAGCAGCAGGTCAGCGGCGGCAACGCGGCCGCGCCGAAGATCCTGCAGGTCTCCAAGGGCTTCGGCTACACGCTGGACATGCGCAAGTCCGGTGCGGACCGGGTCGTCGTCGACTCCGTCCGGCTGAACGGCGCCCCGATCGACCCGGCCGGCACGTACCGCGTCGCGGCCAACGAGTTCCTGGCCGGCGGCGGCGACGGCTTCCCGGCCTTCGCGGCCGGCACCGACAAGCTGGTCGGCGGCTCGGACCTGGACGTCTTCACCGCCTACCTGGGTGCCAACAGCTCGGCCGCCGCGCCGCTGAAGGCACCCGCGCAGGACCGCATCACCGTCATCGGCCCGGGCACCAGCATCGGCTGACCCGGGGACCGGTGGGCACGGGCGGGGCGCTGTCGGGGCGCCCCGCCCGTCGCCGTTCCCGCCGCTGCCGTTTCCACCGCTGCCGTTTCCACCGCTATGCGGGCCGGACGCCGTCGTCCGG
>NZ_JBSGXP010000134.1:0-23513 GCF_053610105.1 Kitasatospora sp. NPDC054939
GGGGCCCCGGGCGCCACCCCCCGCCGGGGCCACCGGCGTTCCGGGGGTGACGGGCCGTGAGGTCACCCGATGCGTGGGATCCGGCGCCGGAGGGTGACCGCGGGGCGCCCCGGCCGTGGAATGATGGGCGCGACGACACCGGCGACCGGGAGGGGCGGATGGGGGATCACTTCGGGCTGGGGCCCGCTGCGGGGCCGGGCTCGGGGGTGGCACCGGGTCCGGGGGAGGAACCCGGGTACGCCTCGCACCGCGGTGAGCCGATCCGGGTGCTGGTGGTCGACGACCACGCGCTGTTCCGCCGGGGCCTGGAGATCGTGCTCGCCGAGGAGGAGGACATCCGGGTCGTCGGGGAGGCGGGGGACGGTGCGGAGGCGGTGCTCAAGGCGGCCGACCTGCTGCCCGACATCATCCTGATGGACGTCCGGATGCCGCGCCGCAGCGGGATCGAGGCGTGCACGGCGATCAAGGACGTGGCGCCCAGCACCAAGATCATCATGCTGACGATAAGCGACGAGGAGGCCGACCTCTACGAGGCGATCAAGGCCGGTGCCACCGGGTACCTGCTGAAGGAGATCTCCACCGACGAGGTCGCCACCGCGATCCGGGCGGTCGCCGACGGGCAGTCCCAGATCAGCCCCTCGATGGCCTCCAAGCTGCTCACCGAGTTCAAGTCGATGATCCAGCGCCGCTCCGACGACCGGGACCTCGTGCCCGCGCCCCGGCTCACCGACCGGGAGCTGGAGGTGCTCAAGCTGGTCGCCACCGGGATGAACAACCGGGAGATCGCCAAGGAGCTCTTCATCAGCGAGAACACGGTGAAGAACCACGTCCGCAACATCCTGGAGAAGCTGCAGCTGCACTCCCGGATGGAGGCCGTGGTCTATGCGATGCGGGAGAAGATCCTCGAAATAGGGTGACGCGCCGGCCGGGAGGCCGGCCCGCCCCGGCCGGCGGCCCCTCCTAGGCCAGCAGCTTCTCCAGGGCCGGGCGCAGCGACTCGTCGCCGAGCTGCTCCACCCGGACCGCGTCGCAGCCCACCCAGTCGGCGGCCTCGAGCAGGGCCGCGGCCAGCGCCTCGACGTGCCGGGCGGAGTCCAGCGAGACCTGACGGGCCACCAGGGTGCGGCCCTCGCGGGCCGGGTCGACCCGGCCGACCAGCCGGCCGCCGGCCAGCAGCGGCATCGCGAAGTAGCCGTGCACCCGCTTGTGCTTGGGCGTGTACGCCTCCAGCCGGTGCACCATGCCGAAGATCCGCTCGGTGCGGGCGCGGTCCCAGATCAGCGAGTCGAACGGCGAGAGCAGCGTGGTGCGGTGGCGTCCGCGCACGGGGGCGGCGAGCGCCTCCGGGGCGGCCCAGGCCGGGGCCGGTGCGCCGCCCGGGCCCCAGCCCGCGACCTCGACCGGGACGAGCCCGGAGTCGGCCACCGCCGAGTCCAACTGCGCGGCGGTGAGCCGGTGGTAGTCCATCAGATCGGCCCGGGTGGCCACGCCCAGGGCGGCGCCGGCCTGCCGGACGAGCGTGCGCAGGCACTCCGCGTCGCTCGGCTCCCGGGCGAACAGCTCGGCGGGGACGACCTGTTCGGCGAGTGTGTAGACGCGCTTCCAGCTGCGCCGCTCGGTGCAGACCACGTCGCCGAAGGCCAGCGCCCGTTCGACCGCGATCTTGGTGTCCGACCAGTCCCACCACTCGGCGGTCCGCTTGGCGCCGCCCAGCTCGGTGGAGGTCGACGGGCCCTCGGCGCGCAGCTGGTCCAGCACCGCCGCGTACGTCTCGGGGGCGACCTGGTGGCCCCAGAGGCTTCCGCGGTCCCGGTAGTGCCGGCGCCGGAAGGCGAACAGCGGCCACTCCTCGACGGGCAGGATGCAGGCCGCGTGCGACCAGTACTCGAAGGTGGTGCCGCCGCCCCAGTAGGCGTCCTCGACCGTGCGGCGGCCGACCGCGCCGAGCCGCGCGTAGGGCACGAGTTCGTGCGAGCGGGCCAGCACCGAGATGGTGTCGAGCTGGACGGCGCCCAGGTGCCGCAGCACCCCGCGCACCCCGCCCCGGCGGTCCGGAGCGCCCAGCAGGCCCTGGGCGCGCAGGGCGATCCGCCGGGCGTCGTCGGCGCCGAGCCGCTCCACGGGTGCGGGGTCGGCAGGGCCGTTCGGAAGCGTCACCGTCATGCCGGCGAGCCTAGACCGCACCACTGACAAGCGGGAGTCCGCGCGGGCGGGGCGGGGTCCGGGCGCGGACGGGACGGCGGGCTCCGGCGGGGGCGGGGGCCGGCCCGGGCACCGCTACGGGCGGATTTCTCCGTGCCCGCACGGGCGCGGGCGGTCGATCGGCCGCCCAACGGGCCTGCGGGGCACCGGTTTGCCCCGGTAGGGTGCGGTTTCCGGTCATGTGCTCGCAGGGGTGACACAGGAATAGCGTGCTGACGCACCTCCCGGGGTGTTGGACTCCTCGCATACGATGGCCCGTGCGGTGGGGTGGACCCCCCGTGCAGTCGTCCAGTGCCAATACAGGCAAGGAGCCCGCTCAAGTGTCCGTCTTCGACAAGATCCTGCGCGCAGGCGAGGGCAAGATCCTTCGCAAGCTGCAGCGGATTGCTGCCCAGGTCAACTCCATCGAAGAGGACTTCGTCAACCTCACCGACGCCGAGCTGCGGGCGCTGACCGACGAGTACAAGCAGCGCCTGGCCGACGGCGAGACGCTGGACGACATCCTCCCCGAGGCGTTCGCCACCGTCCGCGAGGCGGCCAAGCGCGTGCTCGGCCAGCGCCACTACGACGTCCAGATCATGGGCGGCGCGGCCCTGCACCTCGGCTACGTGGCCGAGATGCGCACCGGTGAGGGCAAGACCCTGGTCGGCACCCTGCCCACGTACCTGAACGCGCTGACCGGCAAGGGCGTGCACCTGATCACGGTCAACGACTACCTCGCCGAGCGCGACTCGGAGTGGATGGGCCGGGTGCACCGCTTCCTCGGCCTCGAAGTCGGCGTGATCCTGGGCAACATGACGCCCGCCGAGCGCCGCCGCCAGTACGGGATGGACATCACGTACGGCACCAACAACGAGTTCGGCTTCGACTACCTGCGCGACAACATGGCCTGGTCGAAGGACGAACTCGTCCAGCGCGGCCACAACTTCGCGGTCGTCGACGAGGTCGACTCGATCCTCATCGACGAGGCCCGCACCCCGCTCATCATCTCCGGCCCGGCCGACCAGGCGACCAAGTGGTACGCCGACTTCGCCAAGCTGGTGCTGCGCCTGAAGATCGACCGGGACTACGAGGTCGACGAGAAGAAGCGCACCGTCGGCATCCTGGAGGAGGGCGTCACCCGGGTCGAGGACTACCTCGGCATCGACAACCTCTACGAGTCGGTGAACACCCCGCTCGTCGGCTTCCTGAACAACGCCATCAAGGCCAAGGAGCTGTACAAGAACGACAAGGACTACGTCGTCATGAACGGCGAAGTCATGATCGTCGACGAGCACACCGGCCGCATCCTGGCCGGCCGCCGCTACAACGAGGGCATGCACCAGGCGATCGAGGCGAAGGAGGGGGTGGAGGTCCAGAACGAGAACCAGACGCTGGCCACCATCACCCTGCAGAACTTCTTCCGCCTGTACGACAAGCTCTCCGGCATGACCGGTACCGGCACCACCGAGGCCGCCGAGTTCCACCAGATCTACAAGCTCGGCGTGGTGCCGATCCCCACCAACAAGACGCCGCTGCGCATCGACCAGCCCGACCTGATCTACAAGTCGGAGCCGGCCAAGTTCGCGGCCGTGGTCGAGGACATCGCCGAGAAGCACGAGAAGGGCCAGCCGGTGCTGGTCGGTACCGTGTCGGTCGAGAAGTCCGAGTACCTGTCGCAGGAACTGCGCAAGCGCGGCATCCCGCACGAGGTGCTGAACGCCAAGCACCACGAGCGCGAGGCGCAGATCGTCGCGCAGGCCGGCCGCAAGGGCGCGGTCACCGTCGCCACCAACATGGCCGGCCGCGGTACCGACATCATGCTCGGCGGCAACGCCGACCACCTCGCGTCGGCCGAGCTGGCCCAGCGCGGGCTGTCCCCGGTGGACACCCCCGAGCAGTACGAGGCGGCGTTCCCCGAGGCCCTGGAGAAGGCCAAGGCGTCGGTCAAGGCCGAGCAGGACGAGGTCAAGGAGGCCGGCGGCCTCTACGTCCTCGGCACCGAGCGGCACGAGTCCCGCCGCATCGACAACCAGCTGCGCGGTCGTTCCGGCCGCCAGGGCGACCCGGGCGAGTCCCGCTTCTACCTGTCGCTGGGCGACGACCTGATGCGCCTGTTCAAGGCCGGCATGGTCGAGCGCGTGCTGTCGATGGCCAACGTGCCCGAGGACGTGCCGATCGAGTCGAAGATGGTCACCCGGGCGATCGCCTCCGCGCAGACCCAGGTCGAGCAGCAGAACTTCGAGATCCGCAAGAACGTCCTCAAGTACGACGAGGTGCTGAACCGCCAGCGCGAGGTCATCTACGGCGAGCGCCGCCGCGTCCTGGAGGGCGAGGACCTGCAGGAGCAGATCGGCCACTTCATGGACGACACCGTCGAGGCGTACGTCCGGGCCGCCACCGGCGAGGGCTACGAGGACGACTGGGACCTCGACAAGCTGTGGTCCGCGCTCAAGCAGCTGTACCCGATCACCCTGGACCTGGAGGAGCTGGAGGAGGAGGCGGGCGGCCCGGCCGGCCTGACCCCCGACTTCCTGGTGAAGACCGTCCAGGAGGACATCCAGGCCCAGTACGGCGCCCGCGAGGACCAGCTGGGTGCGGAGATCATGCGCGAGCTGGAGCGCCGGGTCGTCCTGTCGGTGCTGGACCGCCGCTGGCGCGAGCACCTCTACGAGATGGACTACCTCCAGGAGGGCATCGGCCTGCGGGCCATGGCGCAGCGCGACCCGCTGGTCGAGTACCAGCGCGAGGGCTTCGACATGTTCACCGCGATGATGGAGGGCATCAAGGAGGAGTCCGTCGGCTACCTGTTCAACCTGGAGGTCCAGGTCGAGCAGCAGGTCGAGGAGGTCCCGGTGGACGCCGCCGAGATCTCGCTGGAGAAGGAGGCCTCCCGCCCGGAGATCAAGGCCAAGGGCCTGGAGGCCCCGAAGCCGCAGCGCCTGCACTACACGGCCCCGTCCGACGAGGTCGGCGGCGGTGTGGTCGAGGGCGACTTCGAGGACACCTACACCGAGGACGAGGGCGACGGCCTGACCCGCGCCGAGCGCCGCAAGGCCGCCAAGTCGGCCAAGGGCCGCCGCCGTAAGGGCTGATCCGCCCCGTACGCACGCCGCCGGGCGCTGCTTCCGTGCTCTGCGCACGGGGGCGGCGCCCCGCGTCGTTTCCGGGGCCCCGTCCGTCGGGGGCGCGCCCGCGGGGGGCCTGCGACCGCCCGGCGACCGGGCCCCGCTCACCGGGCCTCCACGGCGGCGCACTGCCACTGGCCGGAGCGCGCCAGGCGCTCCAGCCGGAAGGCGACCATGTGCTGCCGGGCACCGAGGTCGACCCGGACGCAGGCCTCGACCGCGTCGCCCGCCGGGGAGCGGTCGTGCACCGGGCCGAGCCTCAGGGCGGCCGCGGGCCCACCGCGCCGCAGTGTCCCCGAGCGGACCAGGGCGGCCAGCTGGCCGTAGCCGTCGGTGGTGGTGTGCCGCTGCAACTGGCCGCAGGGGCGGGCACCGGTGAGCACCTCCACCAGGCGGTGGGCGAAGCGGGTGGTCAGCTCGGCGCGGCCGGGCCCGCCGGGGTGCGGCGGGTGCGACCGGACCCGGGCCTCGCAGTCGGCGCGCGGGTGGCGGGGCCGCCGCTCGGGGGCGGGCGGGCGGCGGGCGTGCACGACGTGCCGTACGGCCCGGTGGTGGGCGGTGGCTGAGGTGGCTGCGGTGGCGGTGGCGGTGGCGGTGCTGGTGGGGGTGGCGGCGGCGGGGGCGGCGGTGCTGGTGCAGGGCGTCATGGCGGGCTCCGGGCGGGTCGGCGGCGGGGCGGTTCGGGTACTGCCTAACGGCCTCGCGCGAGGGGCGGCAAGGCCGCTTCCCGGGCCCCCGGGGGTTCACCTATCCGGGTGAGGGTCGGGCGCCGGAAGCCCGCCCCGGGGCGGTCGCACCCGATCGGGCCCGCCGCCGGGTTGACGGCCGAGCGCCTGAGCAGCGGCGCCGGGGAGGCGTCGGGGACGCCCGAAGGGGGACGGGAACCGGCGGCGCTACCCGCGGGTAACGGCCAGGATCGGAGCAGGACGCGAGGTGCGGCGGGGCGGAGCGGACGGCTCCGGCGCCGAGGACGACCGGGGGGCGGGCGGCACGGTGACACAGGTTTCCACGGACGAGGGCGGCGCCCCGCCGCAGCGCGGCGACGGCCCCCGGCGCGGGCTGGTGCTGGGCGGCGGCGGGATGCTGGGCGCAGCCTGGACGGTCGGTGCGCTCTGCGCCGTCCAGGAGGCGACCGGCTGGCGGCCCGGCTCGGCGGAGGTGGTCCTCGGGACCTCGGCCGGCGCGATCCTCGGTGCCCTGCTGGCCGGCGGCGTGGACACCGACCAGCTCCGCGCCCACCAGCGCGGCCTGCCGATCACCGGCGGGCCGCTGGCCGGGGTGGACTTCGACTACGAGACGGCGGCGGGCGGCGCGCTGCCCCCGCGCCCGCGGGCGGGCATCGGCTCCCCGGCCCTGCTGCGGGACGCCGTCCGGCACCCGGGCACCCGCCCGCTGCTGACCGTGGTGTCGGCGGTGGCGCCGCACGGCCGGGGCTCGCTCGCCCCGGTCCGGGCGCTGGTCGGCAGCGTGCAGGCGGGGGACCCGGCGGCGGTCGACCGGCTGCGGGCGGTGGCGGTGGACTACCGCACCGGCCGGCGGGTGGTCTTCAACGATCCCGGCGCACCGCGGGCCGACCTCGCCGACGCGGTGGCCGCCTCCTGCGCGATCCCGGGCTGGTTCGCCCCGGTCGAGGTGGCCGGCGCGGCGTACGTGGACGGCGGCTGCTGGTCGGCGACCAACGCCGACCTGATGCTCGGCCGGGAGCTGGACGAGGTGTTCGTGCTCGCTCCGATGGCCCTGCGGCTGCAGCCGCGCGCCCCCGTGGAGCCCGGCACGGGCACCCTGGCCGCGCTGCGCGAGTGGCGCGCCCGGGACCGTCCGCGCGGGGTGCTCGCCCAGCTGCTGAGCCGCTACCGGCGGACGGTGACCCGCCGGATGATGGCCGAGGCCCGGCTGCTGCGCGCCTCCGGCGTCCGGGTGCAGCTGCTCGCGCCGACCCTGGCGGACCTCGCGGTGATGGGCCCCAACATGATGGACCCGTCCCGCCGGGGCGCGGTATTGGACAGCGCGCTGCGCACCGGCCGGGAGGCGCTGGACGGGCTGCGCGCGCCGGTCGGGTGAGCGGCTGATCACGTCGGGCGGCGGCGGCCCTTATTCTTGGGGGCGCTGGAAGCTGTGCCGCTGGACGAACCGGAGAGTGCCACCGATGCGCGTGTACGTGCCCACCACCCTGAACGGCCTGGCGGCGGCGCACCCGGGGGGCGCGCTGGAGCAGGCCGCGGCGTACGCCGTCACCCCCGCGCTGCGCGAGTGGTACGTCAGCGAGGACCTGGAGGAGCTGGAGTACGCGGCGCTCAACCGGGCCGCCCAGGCCTCGCTGCGGCTGCTGTCGGCCGACGACGGGGCGCCGCGGCGCCGGGTGGTCGTCGCGCTGGACGTCGCGGACTCCGCGGTGCAGCCCTTCCCCGGCGACGAGTACCAGGACCAGGCCTCGCTCGGCCGGGTCGTGCTGGCCGGGCCGGTGAAGCTGGCCAAGGCGGCCGCGGTGCACGCGGACACCGCCGACCGGGACGTCGTGGAGGACATCGAGGCGGCGGTGGCGGCCGTCGCCGCGGCCGACGCGGGCGACCAGGACGCCCAGTTCACCGTGGACGGCGCCGAGGACCACGACCTGCTCTGGTTCGCCACCCAGGAGATCCCCGGCCTGCTCGGCTGAGGCCGCTACCGCGCCGCCGCCGGCCGGGGTTACCGTTCCTGGCGTGCGCACTCATATCGTCTGGGACTGGAACGGCACGCTCTTCCACGACATGGAGGCGGTGCTCGGAGCGAGCAACGCCGCGTTCGCGACCGTCGGCATCGGTCCGATGTCCATGCAGGAGTACCGCGAGCAGTACGAGATCCCGATCCCCCGCTTCTACCGGCGGCTGCTCGGCCGGATGCCCACCGACGCCGAGTGGTCGCTGCTGGACGACGCGTTCCACGACCGCTACCGCGAGCTGAGCGCCGCCTGCGGGCTGACCGACGGCGTCCGCGACCTGCTGCGCGCGTGGCAGGACGCCGGGTACAGCCAGTCGCTGCTGTCGATGTACGAGCACGAGCGGCTGGTGCCGATAGTGGACGCCTTCGGGCTGACCCCGCACTTCCTGCGGGTGGACGGCCGCAGCGGCCCCTCCGGCGGGCAGAAGGCCAGCCACCTGCTGCGGCACCTGGAGGCGCTCGGCGAGGAGGTCGACCCGGCCCGGACGGTGCTGATCGGGGACGCCGCGGACGACGCGCTGGCCGCCCTCGCCGCGGGCGCGCACGCGGTGCTGTACACCGGGGGCTCGCACACCCGGGAGAAGCTGGAGCCGGTGGGCGTCCCGGTGGTGGACAGCCTGGCGGAGGCGGTGGAGCTGGCCGGGCGGCTCGCCGGCTGACCGCCGGGGCGGCACCCGCCACGCCGCCCGGGGCGTGTCGGGCCGGGCGAATCGGCCGGCCGCTGGTCAGGCTGGACGGACGCCCGTCCGCCGACCAGGAGCCGCCATGCCCATCGACGCCGTCACGCAGGTCCCGACCCCGAGCAACGAGCCGGTCCTCTCCTACGCCCCCGGCAGCCCCGAGCGGATCCGGCTGGTGCGCCGGCTGGACGAGCTGGCCGCGGAGCGGATCCCGCTGCCGATGACCATCGGCGGCGAGCAGCGGTTCGGGGCCGGCGAGCGGATCGACGTCGTCCAGCCGCACCACCACGCGGCCAAGCTGGGGGTGCTCGGCAACGCCACCCGGGAGGACGCCCGGCTGGCGGTGGACGCGGCACTGGAGGCCGGGCGGGCCTGGCGCTCGCTCTCCTTCGACGACCGGGCCGCGGTCTTCCTGCGCGCCGCCGACCTGCTCGCCGGGCCGTGGCGGGAGACGCTGAACGCGGCCACCATGCTCGGCCAGTCCAAGACGGTCCAGCAGGCCGAGATCGACTCCGCCTGCGAACTGATCGACTTCTGGCGCTTCAACGTGCACTTCGCCCGGCAGGTCCTGGCCGAGCAGCCGGCCTCCTCGCCCGGGGTGTGGAACCGCACCGACCACCGCCCGCTGGAGGGCTTCGTCTACGCGGTCACCCCGTTCAACTTCACCGCCATCGCCGGCAACCTGCCGACCGCGCCCGCGCTGATGGGCAACACCGTGGTCTGGAAGCCCGCGCCCACCCAGACCCTGGCCGCCCACTACCTGATGCGCCTGCTGGAGGCCGCCGGACTGCCGCCCGGGGTGGTCAACCTGGTCACCGGCGACGGCGTCCGGCTCTCCGAGGTCGCGCTGGCCGACCCGGCGCTCGCCGGGCTGCACTTCACCGGCTCGACCGCCACCTTCCAGTCGCTCTGGCGGACCATCGGCGCCGGCATCGGCTCGTACCGCACCTACCCGCGGATCGTCGGGGAGACCGGCGGCAAGGACTTCCTGCTCGCCCACCGCTCGGCCGACCCCGGCGTCCTGCGGACCGCGCTGCTGCGCGGCGCCTTCGAGTACCAGGGCCAGAAGTGCTCGGCGCTGTCCCGCGCGTACCTGCCGCGCAGCCTCTGGCAGCGGATCCGGGACGACTTCCTGGCCGAGGTGGACGCCCTCGCGGTCGGCGACGTCACCGACCTGTCCAACTTCATGGGCGCGCTGATCGACCGGCGCGCGTTCGAGAAGAACCGGGACGCCATCGAGCGGGCCAAGGCCGATCCGACGGTCGAGCTGGCGGCCGGCGGCCAGTACGACGACGCCATCGGCTGGTTCGTCCGGCCGACCGTGCTGGTCTCCGCCGACCACCGCAACGAGATGTTCCGCACCGAGTACTTCGGGCCGATCCTCGCCGTGCACGTCTACGAGGACGCCCGCTGGGAAGACGTCCTGCGCCGGATCGACACCGGGGCGCCCTACGGGCTCACCGGCTCGGTGATCGCCACCGACCGGCACGCCGTCGCGCAGGCGCTGGAGGAGCTGCGCTTCGCGGCGGGCAACTTCTACATCAACGACAAGCCCACCGGGGCGGTCGTCGGGCAGCAGCCGTTCGGCGGCGGCCGGGCCTCCGGGACCAACGACAAGGCGGGCGCGGCGCAGAACCTGCTGCGCTGGACCTCGGCCCGGTCGATCAAGGAGACCTTCGTCCCGCCGACCGACCACCGCTACCCGCACATGGACTGAGGTCCCCGCCCGCCGGGCCCGGACCGTGCGCGGCCGACCCGGCGGGCCGGGGCATCCGGACCGGGGCTGCACACATTCGAGCTGATGGCGAACCGTACCGGCCGGTTTGGACATGGTGTCCAGGACGGCCCGATCTTCCTGCGCCTTTGCGCCTCCCTGTCCCCTGACACCTTCGTTTCCTCCCGTTAGGCTGGCTGGCGTCGTCGGGTGGCTCCGCAGGCCGAACGACTCGTCCTACCCACTGCCGGGGCGTTTCATGCGTGCCATGAAGCCCTTTCAGTCGGGGGGTGCGGGAGGATTGCGGCAGACCCCGGCGGTGCGCATCCACACCCGACCGAGTCACGCAACGGCGCGCGACAGGAGCCAAGAAGTCATGCAGACCAAGCTGGACGCAGCCAAGGCCGAACTGCTCAGGAAGGCAGCAGCAGCCGCTGAGAACAGCCAGGTGGGGGGAGCGGCGCCGGGCGAGGGGCTGAGCAACGGCGCTCTGACCGCGTACCTGCACCACTACTACCTGCACACGGCCGCCGAGGACCTGGTCGACCGCGACCCGGTCGACGTGTACGGCGCCGCCGCCTCCCACTACCGCCTCGGCCTGAAGCGCCCCCAGGGCACCGCCGAGGTCCGCGTGCACACCCCGTCGGTGGAGGAGAACGGCTGGTCCTGCGGCCACACCGTGGTCGAGGTCGTCACCGACGACATGCCCTTCCTGGTCGACTCGGTCACCAACGAGCTGTCCCGCCAGGACCGCGCGATCCACATCGTGATCCACCCCCAGCTGGTCGTCCGCCGTGACATCACCGGCAAGCTGCTGGAGATCCTGGACGTCGACGCCTGCGCCCGCAGCCAGGCCGCCGGAGCCGAGTGGCCCGCCGACGCCACGGTCGAGTCGTGGATGCACATCGAGATCGACCGCGAGACCGACCGCGAGGACCTCCGCTCCATCGAGGCCGACCTGCGCCGCGTGCTCGGCGACGTCCGCGAGGTCGTCGAGGACTGGGGCAAGATGCGGGACTGCTCGCTGCGCCTGGCCGACGAGCTCGCCGAGGAGCCCCCGGCCGGCCTGCCCGAGCAGGAGGTCGGCGAGGCCTGGGAGCTGATGCGCTGGCTCGCCGACGACCACTTCACCTTCCTCGGCTACCGCGAGTACGACCTCATCGAGCACGAGGGCGAGGAGGTCCTCAAGGCCGTCGCCGGCACCGGCCTCGGCATCCTGCGCTCCGACCCGCTCAGCCACGACGAGGACCACCACCCGGTCAGCGAGGCCTTCGGCCGGCTCTCCGCCCCGGTCCGCGCCAAGGCCCACGAGAAGAAGCTGCTCGTCCTCACCAAGGCCAACAGCCGCGCCACCGTGCACCGCCCGGCCTACCTCGACTACGTCGGCGTGAAGAAGTTCGACGCCAACGGCGAGGTCGTCGGCGAGCGCCGCTTCCTCGGCCTGTTCTCGGCCGCCGCCTACACCGAGTCGGTCGGCCGCATCCCGGTCGTCCGCCGCAAGGTCCAGGACGTCATCGCCGACTCCGGCTTCTCCACCGAGAGCCACGACGGCCGCGACCTGCTGCAGATCCTGGAGACCTTCCCCCGGGACGAGATCTTCCAGACCCCCGCCGACGAGCTCCGGCAGATCGCCACCAGCGTGCTCTACCTGCAGGAGCGCCGTCGGCTGCGGCTCTTCCTGCGCCAGGACGAGTACGGGCGCTACTTCTCGGCCCTCGTCTACCTGCCGCGCGACCGCTACACCACCCGCATCCGGCTGCGCCTGATGGACATCCTGATGCAGGAGCTCAACGGCGCCTCCATCGACTACACCGTGTGGTCCACCGAGTCCGTGCTGACCCGTCTGCACTTCGTCGTCCGGGTCACCCCCGGCAGCGAGCTGCCGCACCTCAGCGACGCCGAGGTCGAGCGCATCGAGGCGAAGCTCGCCGAGGCCGCCCGCTTCTGGATGGACGGCTTCAACGACCAGCTGCACCTGGAGCTGGGCGAGGAGAAGGCCGCCGAGCTCTCCCGCAAGTACGCCAACGCCTTCCCCGACGGCTACCGCGCCGACTTCACCGCGCGCACCGCGGTCGCCGACCTCAAGCAGATCGAGTCCCTGCACGGCGCGGGCGACTTCCGGCTCAACCTGTACCAGCCGGTCGGCGCCGGCGACGACGAGCGCCGCTTCAAGATCTACCGGGTCGGCGGCCCGATCTCGCTCACCGAGGTCCTGCCGGTCCTGCAGCGCCTGGGCGTCGAGGTGCTCGACGAGCACCCCTACGCGCTGACCCGCTCCGACCACACCACCGCCTGGGTCTACGATTTCGGCCTGCGGCTGCGCGAGGCCACGGAGCTCACCGACGAGGCCCGCGAGCGCTTCCAGGAGGCCTTCGCCGCCACCTGGACCGGCCTCGCCGAGAACGACGGCTTCAACGAGCTCATCCTCACCGCGGGCCTCACCTGGCGCCAGGCCGTGGTGCTGCGCGCCTACGCCAAGTACCTGCGCCAGGCCGGCTCCACGTTCTCCCAGGACTACATGGAGGACGCGCTCCGCAACAACACCCACACCACCCGCCTGCTGGTCAACCTCTTCGAGGCCCGGCTCAGCCCCAGCCACCAGCTGGGAGCCGCCGAGCTGACCGAGGGCATCCTGGAGGAGCTGGACGGCGCCCTCGACGAGGTCGTCTCGCTGGACGAGGACCGCATCCTGCGCTCCTTCCTGCACCTCATCAAGGCCACCCTGCGCACCAACTTCTTCCAGCACGCCGGCGACACCGGCGCATGGCACTCCTACGTGTCGATGAAGTTCGACCCGCAGGCCATCCCGGACCTCCCGGCCCCGCGCCCGGCCTTCGAGATCTGGGTGTACTCGCCGCAGGTCGAGGGCGTCCACCTGCGCTTCGGCAAGGTCGCCCGCGGCGGCCTGCGCTGGTCCGACCGCCGCGAGGACTTCCGCACCGAGATCCTGGGCCTGGTCAAGGCGCAGATGGTCAAGAACACCGTCATCGTCCCGGTCGGCGCCAAGGGCGGATTCGTCGCCAAGCAGCTGCCGGACCCGTCGGTGGACCGCGACGCCTGGCTGGCCGAGGGCGTCGCCTCGTACAAGACCTTCATCTCGGCGCTGCTGGACATCACCGACAACCTGGTCGGCGGCGAGGTCGTCCACCCGGCCGACGTGGTCCGCCACGACGAGGACGACACCTACCTGGTCGTCGCCGCCGACAAGGGCACCGCCACCTTCTCCGACATCGCCAACGGGGTCGCCGAGGCGTACGGCTTCTGGCTGGGCGACGCGTTCGCCTCCGGCGGTTCGGCCGGCTACGACCACAAGGGCATGGGCATCACCGCCCGCGGCGCCTGGGAGTCGGTCAAGCGCAACTTCCGCGAGCTCGGGCACGACACCCAGACCGAGGACTTCACCGTCGTCGGCATCGGCGACATGTCCGGCGACGTGTTCGGCAACGGCATGCTGCTCAGCGAGCACATCCGGCTGCTCGCCGCGTTCGACCACCGGCACATCTTCCTCGACCCGAACCCGGACGCCGCGGCCTCCTACGCGGAGCGCCGCCGCCTCTTCGAGCTGCCCCGCAGCTCCTGGGACGACTACGACAAGTCGCTGATCTCGGCGGGCGGCGGGGTCTTCCCGCGCAGCGCCAAGTCGATCCAGCTGACCCCGCAGGTGCGGGCCGCGCTCGGCATCGAGGGCTCCCGGGTCACCCCGGCCGAGCTGATGAAGGCGATCCTCCAGGCGCCCGTCGACCTGTTCTGGAACGGCGGCATCGGCACCTACGTCAAGGCCTCCGCCGAGACCAACGCCGAGGTCGGCGACAAGGCCAACGACGCCATCCGGGTCAACGGCGAGCAGGTCCGGGCCCGCGTCATCGGCGAGGGCGGCAACCTCGGCTGCACCCAGCTCGGCCGCATCGAGTACGCGAGCACGGGCGGCCCCGAGTCCACCGGCGGCTGGATCAACACCGACGCCATCGACAACTCGGCCGGCGTCGACACCTCGGACCACGAGGTCAACATCAAGATCCTGCTCAACCAGGTCGTCGCCGAGGGCGACATGACGGTCAAGCAGCGCAACAAGCTGCTCGCCGAGATGACCGACGAGGTCGGCCACCTGGTGCTGCGCAACAACTACGCGCAGAACGTCGTGCTGGCCAACGCCGTCGCGCAGACCCTCAGCATGGTCAACGTCCACTCCCGGATGATCAACCGGCTGGAGGCCGGCGGCCGGCTGGACCGCGCCCTGGAGTTCCTGCCCACCGAGCGCCAGATCCGCGAGCGCCAGCAGGTCGGCCGCGGCCTCTCGCAGCCCGAGCTGTCGGTGCTGCTCGCCTACACGAAGATCACGCTGGCCGACGAGCTGCTCGCCACCGAGCTGCCCGACGACCCGTACTTCCGCGCCGCGCTGCACGAGTACTTCCCGACCGCCCTGCGGGCCCGGTTCGCCGAGGCCATCGACAACCACCCGCTGCGCCGCGAGATCATCACCACCCTGATCGTGAACGACACGATCAACCAGGGCGGCTGCACCTTCGCCTTCCGGCTGAAGGAGGAGACCGGCGCCACGTACGAGGAGATCGCCCGTACGCACACCGCCGCGCGCGCGGTCTTCGGCCTGCAGGGGATCTGGGGCCAGATCGCGGGCCTGGACAACCGGGTCACGGCGCGGGCCCAGACCAAGATGCGCCTGCACTCGCGGCGGCTCGTCGAGCGTGCCACCCGGTGGATGCTCAACAACCGCCGCCAGCCGCTGGACATCGCGGGCACCATCGAGTTCTTCCACGACCGGGTCAACCAGGTCTGGGGCTCGCTGCCCAAGCCGCTGCGCGGCGAGGACCTCGCCTGGTTCGAGTCGGTCCACGAGGAGCTGGCCGCGGCCGGCGTCCCCGAGGAGCTGGCCACCCGGATCGCCGGCCTCTCCTCGACCTTCCCGACCCTCGACATCACCGAGGTCGCGGACCGCAGCGGCAAGGACGTCGCCGACGTCGCCGAGCTGTACTACGACCTCGCCGACCGCCTGCAGATCACCCACCTGCTGGACCGGATCATCGAGCTGCCCCGCACCGACCGCTGGTCCTCGATGGCCCGTGCGGCGATCCGCGAGGACCTCTTCGCGGCGCACGCGGCGCTGACCGCCGACATCCTGGCCTGCGGCCCCGAGGGCGCCGGCCCGGAGGAGCGCTACACGGCCTGGGCGGAGCTCAACGGGACCCTGCTGAACCGGGCCCGCACCACGCTCGACGACATAAGGGGTTCGGACAACTACGAGCTGTCCAGCCTCTCGGTCGCGATGCGCGTCATCCGGACCCTGCTCCGCACGGGTTCGATGCGCTGAGCCGGGGCGCCGCCACGGCGCACCGGACGGCCGCACCGGCGGACCGCTCGACGGGCGGGGCCCGCGTCTTCGGACGCGGGCCCCGCCCGTTTTCCGTGTCCGGGAGCCGCCGCGGAGAGGCCGTCGTGACCTCAGCGTGTTGACATGCTCACTCTCTGTGTATTTCCGTTCATGGCGCGGATGTGAGATGTGGGTGAACGCTGTGTCGCGAACTCCCGCGCTGTCCTGCGGAACTGACGACAAGTGGCGCTGTTTCGCCCCAACTGCCCTGATTGACAGCTGTTCTGACATGTCAGAAGTTGTAGTAGGTTAGCCCCGCGATAGGCGTTGCCGCAGGTCCCGTGCCGAAAGTGCTCCACCGACGTGATGGAACAGTGGGCGTCTTTCGGGGGGATCCGGGTCGCCAGTCCCATTCGCGCAGGCGGCCCCGACCTGTTCCTGACGCGATGCCACCTGAAGAGAGTTTCATGACGTCATTTGTGCAGGAACCCTTTTTCTGGGTCTTTGTCGCGGTGATGCTCGCCGCCGTCGGAGCCGCCCTCCAGGCCCGCAGGACGAACCTCGCCCTGCGCCGGCGGAACACCTCCTTGGAGGAGGCGAGCGCCCTCGTGCAGCGGCAGCGCGACGACCTCGGCGCCCTCAACGCGCATCTGCAGAACCAGCACGCGGCCGAGTTGGCGGTCGTCCGGCGCGACGCCGAGGAGGACACCAAAGCCGTCCTCAAGGCGGCGATGCGGACCCTCCAGGGTCTGGCCGACGAGCAGCAGATCGTCATCGACAAGGTGCAGCGGAAGTACGGCGACAGCCCGCAGATCCTCGCCGACCTGATGATGGTCGACCACGCGAACAGCCAGTTCGGCCGGCGCGCCCAGGGCATCGCGGTGCTCTGCGGCGGCTGGCTGGGCCGGAGGGAGAGCGTCGCCTCCGTCTACGACGTGGCCCGCAGCGCCCAGGGCCGGATCCGGCACTTCGACCGGGTGCGGATCCACTCGCGGGTCAACGTCTCGCTCGCCAGCAAGGTCGTCGAGCCGGTCGCCGTCGTCCTGGCCGAGCTGCTGGCCAACGCCACCAACTACTCCGCCCCGGACACCCCGGTGGAGATCAGCGTCCAGGCCGTCCCGACCGGCGTCTGCCTGATCGTCGACGACGCCGGCCTCGGCATGGGCCAGGAGGAGAAGGACCGCGCCGCCGCCCTGCTCAACCCGGGCGCGCCGATCAGCCTCACCAGCCTGGGCAACCCCCCGAAGTTCGGCTTCGCCGTGGCCGGCCTGCTGGCCGCCCGCTACGGCTTCCGGGTCTCCGTCGACTCGGTCTCCCCGTACGGCGGTGTACGGGCCGTCGTGCTGCTGCCGGCCGAGCTGCTCAGCAGCGAGGTCGCCCCCACGGCGTCCCCCGTGCACGGCGAGTACCAGGGAGAGCCCGTGGAGCAGCCCCGGCACGCCCGGCCGCAGGACGCCGGACAGTGGCTCGCGCCGCTGCCCGAGCCGGTGCCGGCCGGACCGGCCCTCCTCGCCCCCGCCCCGATGGCCGCGGACCAGGAGATGACGGCGGACGGGCGGCTGCCCAGGCGCCGCCGTCAGCGCACCGTCTCGGTGGTCCCGCAGCCGCAGGACGCCGTCCGTCCCGAGGAGCCGGCCCGTCCGGCCAGCCAGGAGACGGCGTCCCGCCTCGGCGCGTTCCAGCGCGGAACGCTGTCCGGGCGCATCACCATGACCACGGAAGGAACCGAGATCCAGTGAGCCCTGATCTGTCGTGGGTGCTCAACGACGTGCTCCAGGTGCGCGGGGCCCGGCACGCCATCCTCGTCTCCGCCGACGGCCTGCTGCTGGAGCGGTCCAGCGACATCGGCCGGGACGACGCGGAGACCAACGCCGCCGCGATGAGCTCGATGCAGTCGCTGAGCCGCGCGGTCGCGCCCTTCGTCGGCGGCGGCGCCGGGACCTGGCGCCAGACCCTGCTGGAGTACGACCAGGGCTGGATCTTCCTGATCGCGGCCGGCAGCGGAGCGTACCTGGCGGCCTCCACCGCCCCCGACGTCGACATGGAGGCGATGTCCTTCCGGATGCAGCAGCAGGTGGGTGCGCTCGGCCGGGCGATGACAGCGGCGCCGCGCCAGAGCACACACAGCGGCTCATGACGCCGCCCGGCGAGGAGCAGCCGGTCTCCACCGGCGGGTTCGTCCGTTCCTATGTCATCACCGGCGGTCGCGAACTGCCGAGCTCGGACGACCTCTCCCTGATCACGCTGGTCACCGTCGCCCCCGAGCAGGAACTCCCCGGCCGCCCCAGCCCGGAGACCCTGGCGATCTGGCAGCTGTGCTCCGGCGGCTACCTCTCGGTGGCCGAGGTCGCCGCCCACCTGGAACTGCCGGTGGGCGTGGTGCGGCTGCTGCTGACGGACCTGATCCGCGAGGGACGGCTGCTGCGCCGGGCGGCCCCGCCCCCGGCGCAGGCCCCGGATCCGAGACTACTGGAGAAGGTACTGCATGGACTTCAACGCCGGTTCGCCTGAGAACATCTACCTCCCGGGCGCGGTGACGACCGCGGTCAAGATCCTGGTCGTGGGGCACTTCGCGGTCGGCAAGACCACGCTCATCGGCGCGCTCTCCGAGATCGCCCCGCTGAGCACCGAGGAGAACATGACCCAGGCGTCGATCCAGGTCGACGACCTCCGCGGCGTACCGGAGAAGAAGACCACCACGGTCGCCCTGGACTTCGGCCGGCTGACCCTCGGCGACGACCTGGTGCTGTACCTCTTCGGCACCCCGGGCCAGCAGCGCTTCATGCAGCTGTGGGAGGACATGGCGCGCGGCGCGCTGGGCGCGCTGCTGCTGGCCGATCCGACCCGGCTCTCCGACACCTTCCCCGTGATCGACCTGATCGAGCAGTACGGCCTGGAGTACGCGGTCGCGGTCAACAGCTTCGACCGGCAGAGCGACTACACCGAGGACCAGCTGCGCGAGGCACTCGACCTGCTGCCGCACACGCCGGTGGTGTTCTGCGACGCGCGGGACCAGCGGTCCTCCGCGCACGCCCTGCTGACGCTGGTCCGGCACCTGCTCGACCGCGCCTCCTGACCCTTCCCCGTCACCGCCGTCCGGGCCGCATCCGCCCGGGGGCCACCTCCAAGGAACGACCATGGAATCTCCGCAGCGACCCTCCCCCCAGTCGCCCCCGCCGGGCTGCCCGATGCACGGCGGACGCACACCGTTGTACGGGGACAGGTTCTCGTCCGACCCCGACGCGGTCTACGACAAGCTGCGCGCCCACGGTCCCGCCGCCCCCGTCGAGCTGTCCCCGGACGTGGAGGCCACCCTGGTCACCTCGTACGAGGCGGCGCTGCGGGTGCTGCAGAACCCGGGGCTGTTCGCCCGGGACTCCCGGCGGTGGGCGGCGCTGAACGAGGGGCGGGTGCCGCTGGACAGCCCCGTGCTGCCGATGATGTTCTACCGCCCGAACTGCCTCTTCACCGACGGCACCGAGCACCTGCGGCTGCGCAAGGCCGTCACCGAGAGCCTGGACCGGCTCCACGACAACCGGCTCAACCGGCACGTCGAGCGGATCGCCGGCTACCTGATCGACCAGTTCAGCGGGCACGGCCGGGCCGACCTGATCAACGACTACGCCAAGCTGCTGCCGCTGCTGCTGTTCAACCAGCTCTTCGGCTGCCCGGCGGACATCGGCGACCGGCTGACCCGCAGCATGTCCGCGATGTTCGACGGCCTGGACGTCGTCCAGGCCAACGAGGAGCTGAACGCCTGCCTGATGGACCTGGTGGCGCTGAAGCGCCGCCAGCCGGGCGACGACATCACCTCCTGGCTCGTCCAGCACCCGGCCGGCCTGCGCGACGAGGAGCTCAAGGACCAGCTGGTCATGCTGATGGGCGCCGGGGTGGAGCCCGAGCGCAACCTGATAGGCAACGCGCTGCTGGTGCTGCTCTCCAGCCCCGACCACGGCGCCGGCATGCGCATCGAGGACGCGCTGGACGACGTCCTGTGGAACAACCCGCCGATCGCCAACTACGCGACGCACTTCCCGATGCAGGACGTCGAGCTGGGCGGGGTCCCGATGGACGCCGGCAGCCCGGTGGTGATCAGCTTCGCCGCCGCCAACACCGACCCCGCGCTGACCGACGCCCGGCTCACCCTCAGCAAGGGCGCCCACCTCGCCTGGGGCGCGGGACCGCACGCCTGCCCGGCGAAGAACCCGGCCCAGCTGATCGCGCTGACCGCGATCGAGTGCCTGCTCAACGCCCTCCCGGACGTCCGGCTCGCGGTGCCCGCCGACAGTGTGGAGTGGCGGCCCGGACCGTTCCAGCGGGGCATGGTCGCCCTGCCGGTGCGGTTCAGCCCCGCCTCCGCCCGGATCCCGATGCCGGGGGCCGGCGCCCCCGGTGCCGCTCCGGGCGGCCCGGTCGGAGCCCCGGCCGCCCCCGGGACGCCGCTGCCGCCGGTCGCCCCCGCGCCCGCCCGTCCGGGCAAGCAGAAGGGCTGGTGGAGCTCCTTCCTGGACGTGTTCCGGCTCTGATCGGGGCGAAACGGACTCCGGGCCGTCCGCTGAGCGGCGACCGGAGTCCGTTCGCTTGCGGAATGTGGCGGAGGCGACACGGAGCGACGCATGGACGCGTGCATGCCGGGTAGACCGCCGCCGTACTGCCCGCCCCCGCTCGCAAGGAGCCACCCGTGATCGCCATGATGGACGCCCGCCCAGCGAACCCCGGAGGCGGTGCCGCCACCGTGGACCGCCGGGCGGCGGTGCCACTGCTGCGGCGACTGCGCTCGGCCGAGGGGCTGGCCCGTCCGTTCGCGGTCTACGACGAGCTGCGGGCGATGGGCGACCTCGTGCCGGCCCCGTGGGGCGGCTACCTGGTCACCGGGTACGACGCCTGCAACCAGGTGCTCCGGGACCGGAACTGGCTCGTCCCGGACTTCGCCTGGCAGGACCGGCAGACCGACACCGAGCGCTGGCACGCCGTCGCCACCCAGGAGATGAGCCGAACCCTCTCCCGGCTGAACGCCCCCGAGCACACCCGGCAGCGGCACAGCCTCGGCCACCTCTTCGACCGGCACACCCTCGGGGCCATGGCCCCGGCCGTCGAGGCGGAGTCGGCGGCCCTGCTCGACCGGCTGGCCGAACGAATACGCGCGGACGGCGAGGCGGACTTCGCCGACGTGGTCGCCGAGCAGCTGCCGATCAGCACGGTCGGACGCTGGCTGTCGATCCCGCCGGAGGACCACCCGTACATCCTGGAGATGACCCACGACCAGGTGCACGCGCAGGAACTCCTGCCCACCAAGCGGGAGCTGGCCGTCTCCGAACTCGCCACCGGGCGGCTGCAGCGGTACTTCACCGACCTGGTGCGGGAGCGCCGGGAGAACCCGGGCGAGGACGTGGTGTCCGGCTGGATCCGGACCTGGGACGGACTGGAGTCCGACCCGGAGGCCACCGACCGGATCGTCTACCAGCTCACCATGTTCGTCACCATCGCCTCGCTGGAGACCACCGCGACGATGCTGTCCTCGCTGGTGTGGTCACTGCTGCAGACCCCCGGCGCGTGGGACCGGCTGCGCGAGCAGCCGGAGCTCCTGGACGGCGCGGTCGACGAGTCGCTGCGCTACGACCCACCGGTCCGCCTGAACAGCCGGATCGCGGCCGAGGACACCGTGCTGTCCGGGGTGTCCGTGCCCAAGGACACCATGGTCCACGTCATGTACGGTGCGGCCAACCACGATCCGCGGCGCAACCCGGATCCGCACACCTTCGACATCCTCCGCAAGGGCTCCCACCTCGCCTTCGGCGGCGGCGCCCACTACTGCCTCGGCGCCGGCCTCGCCAAGCTGGAGGCGCGCAGCCTGGTCGGCCAACTGGTGCGCCGCTTCCCGGCGCTGCGCGCGGTGAGCCCGCCCGAGTACGCTCCCCGGATGGTCTTCCACCGGGTGACGTCCTTGAGAGTCACCGCATGAACGTTTCCTCGCAGGCGGCCCCGTTCGCCTGGTCCGGGCAGCACCCCTCGTACGTCCCGCCGCTGCCGGTGCCCCCCGCCCCGCAGCCCGCCCCCGTCGCCGAACCGCTGCCCGCCGTACCCCCGTCGGCGCCGGCCCGCAGTGTCCGCGCCGACCTCCGCGGCCCGGTGCTGCACGTCGAGCTGGACACCCCCGCGAACGGGAACAGCGTCACCACCGCCGTGCTGGACGAACTCCTCGCCGTCCTCTGCACCCTCGGCCCGGAGGTCCGCGCCGTCGTGCTGTCCGGCGCCGGCCGCGACTTCTGCCTCGGCGGCGACCGCGACGAATTCGCCGCCTCGCTCGACCGCGACCCCACCGGCGGCGGCATCCGCAGCTACGGCCACAAGGCCCGCCAGGTCTGCGACGCGCTCACCAACAGCCCCGCCGTCACCATCGCCCGCGTCCAGGGCCGGGCGGTCGGCGCCGGTTTCGCCCTGGCCCTCGCCTGCGACCTGCGGGTCGGCGCCCAGAACGCCTCCTTCCGGCTGCCCGAGCTCACCCTCGGCCTGCCGGTCGCCTGGGGCGGCCTGCTGCCCCGGCTGCTCAACGAGGTCGGCACCGCCCGCACCCGCGAGATCATCCTCACCGGACGCCCGGTCGGCGCCGTCGAAGCGGGTGAACTCTCCATCCTGCAGCGGGTCGTCCCCGAGGCGGAGCTGGACGGGGCCGTCGCCGAGTGGACCAGGCCCGTCACCCGCCGCCCCGAGGCCGCCCTGCGGGTCACCAAGACCCTGCTCAACTCCCATGCGGCGGCCCACCGGATGGCCGACTCCTCCCTCCTCGACGGCGAGTTGATGGCCTCCGTGCTCGCCGCCGCCCACTACGGCCGCACCCTCCACGGCGGCTGACCCGCGAACGCACCGGGGCGCCCGCGCGCCCGCGGCGGCGGACAGGTAGGGGTGTGGAACTGTCACTGCGGGCCCGGCTACGGGCCGGGGATCAGAGAGCGTTCGGGGAGCTCTTCGACGAGCACGCCCAGGACCTCTACCGGTATGCGGTGCGGGCCTCGGGGGACTGGGCGACGGGCGAGGACGTCGTCCAGCTGACCTTCCTCGAAGCCTGGCGACTGCGGGGGAAGCTGCGGGAGGAGGAGGGCGAGAGCGTCCGGCCCTGGCTGTTCGGCATCGCGGCCAACGTGCTGCGCAACACCGCCCGGGCGGTCCGGCGGCACCGGGCGGCGATGGAACGGCTGCCGAACCGCGATGTGGTGCCGGACTTCGCCGACGAGCTGGTCGGCCGACTCGACGACAGCGCGCACCTGGCCGCCGCAGGACGGGCGCTGGCGAGACTGCGGAAGGGCGAGCGGGAGGTGTTCACGCTCTGCGTCTGGGCCGGGCTGGACTACGCCGGTGCCGCGCGGGCGCTCGGGGTGCCGATCGGGACGGTCCGCTCCCGGCTCTCCCGGGCCCGCACCCGGCTGCGGAAGCTCGCCGCGGAGGAACTCGGCGCCGGGACGGAACCCGCCGCGGGAGGCGGACAGGTACGGGATGGCCGCACGGATGCGGTCCGGTCGATGCGGGAGACGAACCGATGAACCAGAACGACCACGAGCACGCGGAGGCGGAGCGGCTGCTGCCCGCCCCGGCCCGTCCGCAGCTCTCCGCCGACCGCCACCAGCTGTTGAGAGGACATCTGATGAGCGAGATCAACCGGGAGCGCACGGCCGCCGCGGCGGCGCGGCCCGTCCGCAGCCGGATCGGCCGGATCGCGCTGCCCGCCCTGGTCGGCGGCCTGGCACTGACCCTGGTGCTGACCGCCAACGGCGGCGAGGAGCCGGGCGCCC
>NZ_JBSGXP010000135.1:0-8615 GCF_053610105.1 Kitasatospora sp. NPDC054939
CCGGCCGCCCGGCCCGCGCCCCCCGGCTCCGCCCCCGGGGGCGGGCCCCGCCCGGAACGGGGGGCCCCCGCCCCCGCGTGTCATCCCGGGGGGGGGGGCGCCGCGGGGGGGCCCCCCCCCGGCCCCACACCAGCCGGTCAGGGGGAGCTCACCCGGATGCCGATGGGACGGCCGCCCGCCGGCGGCGCCTGACCAGCAGGACGGTGGCACCGGCGGCGAGGAGGGCCAGGAGTCCGGAGAGGAGGATCCACGGCACCTCCAGGAAGCCGTCGGTACCGGTGGCGCTCACCCCGTCCGCGGTCGCTGTGACCGTCACGTCGCCCCAGCCCGAGGGCGCCCCCGGCCAGTCCTCCGTCACCTGCACCTTCTCCCCGGGGAGCAACTCGGCCGGCACGTTCGCCAGTTGCCTCGTCGCGGGCGCCCCGACGAACACTCCCCCGACGCACAGGGAGACCCGGGGGTCGAGCTTCACGTTCCCGGTGTTGTGCAGCGTGTAGGAGACCGCGGTACTGCTGTCGCCGGTCCACGGGATGCGCGGGTTCTTCGCGGTGAGGTGCAGGCCCTCGACCGCGAGCGCCGGCCGCTGGGGACCTTCGACCCGCAGGTAGATCCGGGCCCCGACACCGCGCTGGACGCCGATGAAGGAGCCGGCCCCCGGCTGGACCCGGTCGTCGACCGCCACGAGGGCGCCGACGTGGTCCCCGGGCGAGGCGTCGGGCGGGACGGCCAGGGTGAAGCCGACCGTGACCGACGCGTGTGCCGGGACGGTCACGACGTCCCGCTCGGGCTTTCCCCAGGTGCCGACGTCGCGCTGGGTCTCCTCGCGGCCTCGTACCGCCAGGCCGCCGTCGCGCGGCGTGTTGTAGGCGTCGGCGACGTGGAGGCGCAGGGTCAGCGGTCCCCCCGTGGTGTTGGTGACGACGGCGCGATCGGCGAACGTGGCACCGGGGCGCGCCGTGAGCTGGAAGGCCGAGCGCGGTGTGATCGCGGAGTCGGCCGGCCTGACGGACCATTCGCCGTTGTCCGCGGCCCGGGCCTGCTGGGGGAAGAGCGCCGTCAGGACGACGAGGAGGAGGGTGACAACGGGTGCTCTGCGCATGGCTCGCCGGCTTTCCTGAGCACCGCGTGCCGGACGCCCGGCGTCCGGCACGCGGAGCGCGATCAGAGGAGGGTGAGGGTCAGCGTCCCGGTGTAGTCACCGACGGGGGTGAACTTCGGGACGTCCAGGGAGACGGCGGCACCGGCGGTGAACTCGCCACCGGTCAGGGCACCGTCGGGGGCGGACGCCAGGGTCGCACCGTCCTTGCCGACGGCACCGGGGCTGCCGGCCTGGCAGGTGCTCGGGCTCTCGGCCTTGGTGACGCAGGTCGGGGTCCAGCTCAGCCGTGCGGCGTCGATCTTCCCGCGCGGCCCGGTGAAGTCGGTGACCTTGCCGGTGAGCGACCAGCCGGCCGCCCCGCCGCGGAAGTCCTTGACGGTCGCCGGGTTCAGGTTGCCGGTCGACGCCCCGCCCGCCCCGAAGGCGACCGAGGGGATCCGGACGGCGTCGGTCGCGGCGGTCATGCTGAGCACGCCGGCGTTGACCGAGGTGCTGATCTGCTGGTCCACCGTGCCGGGGGTGCCACCGCCGGGCGGGTTGGTCGGCGTGGTGGGAGTGGTCGGCGTGGTGGGAGTGGTCGGCGTGGTCGGCGCGCCGACCTTCGTGACCTTCCAGGCCTGGCCGGCAGCGGTGCCGCAGTCCGTCTGGACCAGGTGGGCGTCGGCCGCGGTGGATCCGTCCTTGACGTCGAGGCACTTGTTGCTGTGCTGGGCGACGATGCGGGAGTAGCCGTCACCGAGGTCCTCGAACCGCCAGCGCTGGTTGCTCCCCCCGCCGCAGTCGTACTGCTTGACCTCGGCCCCGTCCGCGGTGGAGTTGTCCGCGACGTCGAGGCACTTGCCGCTGTGCTGGGCGAGCACGCGGACGTAGCCGTTGCTGTTGTCGGTGAAGCGCCACTGGCTGTTCAGTCCGCTGTCGCAGGCGCCCTGGACCACTGGCACGTTGTTGTCGGAGACGCTGCCCGGAACGGCCGCACACCGGCCGCTGCCCTTGTTGGCCATGGTGTTGAGCGGCTCCCCGCCCGCGCCCAGGACCCGGCCCGTCACCGTGTCGATCGAGACCTCGGTGTACCACGGGAGGGTCAGCGTCGTGGCGTCCGGGAACTCCAGCGGGAGCCACACGTAGGTGGAGTTGTTCACCCCGTTCGAGTTCGACCCCTTCCCCGCCCAGCGGTCGCCCAGGTAGAGGTAGGAGGTGGTCTCGCTTCCCTCCACCGGCAGCACGAACGTGGTCTGCGAGTGGTGGCCGTTGTGGTTGCCGACGTCCCGCATCTGCGACCACGGCCCGGCGAGGCTGGTGGCGGTGGCGTACTTCTGCTGGTTCGGGTCCCAGTAGCTGGTCCCGGAGGTGAGCATGAAGTACACGCTCCCGCGCTTGAAGAGCGCCGGCGACTCGCGGTGCTGGCCCGGCCAGGGGTTCGCCACGACGTCCTTCACCTGGGTGTAGTCGTCGGTGAGCTCATAGATCGTCAGATCGGCGTTGTGGTTCGCCGCGGAGATCATGTAGGCCTTGCCCGCGGCCTTGTCCTCGTACACGGTGATGTCGCGCGACATGTACTCGTTGCCCGCCGCGTCCCTCGGTCGGAACGACCCCTTCCACTCGTACGGGCCGTCCACCGTCGGGGAGACCGCCACCGCCGCGCGGGCCTCGGCGTAGGAGTTGTCGGGCTCCTTGTGCATCCACATCACGAACTTGTCGGTCTTGGCGTTGTAGAGCACCTTCGGCCGCTCGATCAGTGAGACGGCCAGCTCCGGCGAGGAGTCCTGGGTGAGGACGTGCCCCCGGGGCTCCCAGGTCTTCAGGTCCTTGGAGCGGTAGGCCGACACGTAGCGGAACATGTCGTCCTCGCCGCGGTCCTCACCGAACCAGTAGTAGTACTCGCCCACCTTGATCACACCGCCGCCGTGCGCCTGCACTCCCTGTCCGGCGGTGTCCGGGAACTGGGTCCCGGTCGAGGTGATGACGGGCTCGGCCGATACCGCCGGCGCCCAGACCATCACCGACAGGAGCAGCCCCAGAAGGGCCGCGAATACGGATCCCACTCGTCTCATACGGGTTCCTTGATGCCATCCGCGCGGTCCCACGCCCAGGGGTCCGGCCGGAGAATCCCTCGATCCGAACCAAACATAAGGCGACACCGTCACACGGAAATCAACACTGTGAGAGTAGCCTGACCCGCCGTTGGTCGAGTGTCAACACATTCGAAACATCCTGGTCAGCTTGTTGCCGTGTGGCGATCGACTTTCCGTCACAATCGCACACCGAGGCGGGGGTCGACGCCGGACCCTTCCTCCCGGCATCCGAGCCCCTCGTGGCACCCCGCAGGGTGACCGGCACCCGCCTACGGCCCGCAGGCGGGGTGGGCCCGTCGCTCCGTGAGGGCACCTTCGTTGCAGCCCGGGCTACGGCGAGGGCTGAGGGCGGGCGTCGGCAGCGTCGATCGTCTCCTCGACCCACGCGCGGAGGAGGCCGAGCGGGACTGCCGCGCCGCGGCCCAGCTCGGTGAGGGCGTACTCCACGTGCGGGGGAACCGCCGGGTAGACGGTGCGGGCCAGCAGGGCCGCGTCCTCCAGGCGGCGCAACGTCTGGGTCAGGACCTTGGGGCTGACGCCCTGCAGGCTCCGCTGGAGTTCACCGAAGCGCTGGGGACCCTGTTCGAGCGCCCCGATGGCCAGCGCGGACCACTTGCCGGCCAACAGGTCGAGCATGGCCCGGCAGGGGCACTGGGCCGCGTAGGCGTCGTGCTGGTCGTGTCGGCCCGTGACGCGCTCGATCACCCGGACACCTCCTCATGAGTGGGGTTCCCGTAGGGACGTAGTAGGGGACATCGGGGGTCGCGGAGGCGGCCGACGACGCGGACAGCTTCATCCTGGTCCGCCACCGCAGCCCGACCGTCTGGCCGGGCTGGTCGAGTGGGGGTGCGGGACAACGGCCCCCGCAGCGGGCGGTGTTCGGCGACGGCGTGTCCGGCGACGGTGTGTCAGCCGCCCGGGTTGCCGGCCGGCCGCTCCGGCGCGGGCAGGCCCGCCCCGGTGACGCTCGGGGTCGGCGCCGACCCGGCGTCCGCGGGCGGTCCGGTCGGGCCGTCCGACGCGGCATCGCTCGGCCGACCGCCGGGTGGCCCGGGGAACGGCTGGACCTCCCCGGCGGTGCTCGGGCCAGATGACGGCCCGGCCTTCGAGGAGTGCTCGACCGCTCCGCCCGGCAGCGGGTCGCCGGGCGAGAGGCGCCCGCTCGGCAGCGACCAACCGTCGGAGGCGGCTGCGGGCGAACCGGAGACCGGTGGGAGCGGCCGGCTGGGGCTCGGCTTCACCGTCTCGTGGCCGGTCGGCGGGACGACGGCGCGCCCGCTCGTCGACGGTGACGCCGACCGCGACCGCGCCGGCGATCCGGCCGGAAGGACGCCGACGGTGCGGCCCGCCCCAGCGGTAGGAGTTCCGGTCGGCGCGGCCGACCGGGCCGCAGGACCCACCGTGAGCACGACCTCCGGTTCGCGGGTCCCTCCCTTCGGGCTTCCGTACTCAACGGCGGCGGTGCCGGCCACCACGGCCGCGGCCGAGACCGCCAGCGTCCACCACAGGGCACGGTGGGAGCGCGCACGCCGCCCCGCCCCGTCGGGGGTGGCCGGCGGGAACCGCTGTGCGGCACGGACCGTGGCCGGTGCTCGACGGACGGCGAGCGCGGGTTCCCGGTGCCCCGACCCGGGCCCGAACCATCCCGCCGAGTCCGTCGGCCCGTCCTCCCTCTGGGCGTCGGAGTCGTCTCGCCGGGGCTGTCCGCCGCGGGGCGCGAAGGCGTTCCAGGACGATGTGGGCTCACTCACTGTTCTCCTCGGGTTCGGTCCGGACGCTCCCAGGGCATACCCTGGTCCGCGCACCGCTCGCTGATCAGGAGACGTTCGGCCCCCGGCCATCCCGCGGGTTTATCGAAGCGTTACGACCCGGCCCCGACGTGCCGCACCCGCACGCCGTCCGATCAGGGTCCGACCCTTCGGCACGGCGGGACCGGGCACCCCGCTTCGTCGGCCAGGGCCGGGTACGACACGGACCTGCCACCCTCGGACGTGCTCAGACCCCGGGGACCATCCCGAGCAGTTCGCTCAGCCGACGGATCGTGGCGGGCGATCTGCGGTTCAGCGTGGCGATGTCGAGACCCTCGTCGCCCATCACCATCAGCAGGGCCTGCTCGCCGATCGCCATCATCACGACATGGCCTCCGTTGCAGCGGGTGACCACGTCGCGCAGGCCACCCACGCCGACCTCGGCCGCGGTGCGCCTGCCGAGGCCGAGCATGGCGGCCGCCAGCGCTGCGGCCGTCTCGGGATGGACGGCGGCGGTGTCGGCGGCCACCAGGAGGCCGTCCGCCGTGGAGATGACGCTCTCCGCGACGCCCGTGACCTGGTCGCGGAGGGACTTCAACTCGTCGACCAGCACGGAGGTCGGTATCTGGCTGCTCATGAGGTGCTCTTCTCTGTCGTATCGGGGGGCCCGGCACGGTGTGCCTTCGTTGCGGGGGCGGCATCCACCTGCGCTCGCCACTGCCGTGCGCCGGGAACGCGGCGCGGGAGCGGTTCGGCCGCCGCCGTGGGCGGCGCGCTCGGAGCCGTCCGCGGCGCGACACTCGGCGCCATCGGAACCGCAGGCACCGGCTCCCGGTGGAGCAGGTGCAGCGCATCCATCCGGACCGCGTCGAGCAGCACCGCGAACACCCCGCGCCCCAGGGCGAATCCGATGTCGCGCGCGGTGCGTCGGCCGGTGGCGGCGCCGAGGATCTCCCGGTAGCGGGCCGGGGTGCGCAGGTCCTCGGCCCTCGGCCCGGCGGCGGGCCTGATCCGCCTGCGGGCCAGCTCGCCGGGCGGGCAGCCCGCAAGACGGCTCAGCAGGGCCATCCGCCGGCCGGTCTCCTCCAGGAGCCGCTGCGGTGCGATTCCCGGGCGCAGCGCGGTCCTGGCAGCCGGGGCCCCTTCGAGGGCCTGCCAACTGCTGGGCGGGGCAAGGGCCAGAACGAACGCGCCGTCGAATGCGGCGGCGGCGCAGACGGCTTCGAGTTCGCCGGCGCCGATCGCGCCCCGGGCGACGAGGGCCTCACCGAGGTCCCCGCCCCGACCCGAGGACCCGCCGCCCCGACCCGAGGACGCGCCGCCCCGACCCGAGGACCCGCCGCTCCGGGCCACGACGGACACGGCGGTCTCGGCGGCCTCCCACTCGGACTCGTGGACGCGGCGCGACTTCAGCAGCAGGCACGCGACGGACGGGGCGACGGGAGTCTCGACCGCGGTGACGAGCCCCTCCTCCAGATGGACCGTGCCGCCCGGCGTGCCCGCGAGCACGACCGAACCGGTGAAGCCCTCGCCGTGCAGGGCGAGCAGGACCGCGGGGACGCTGCGGTTGCCGGATCGTTCGGGAGCAGCGGGCGGCGGCTGGTCGCGTGGCAGGCCGGTCACGTCAGTGCCTGTTTCTGAACTGCCGTGCTGAGTAGCCTCAGGGTCCTACGCTGGCGTGGTGTCCGAGCGTTTCGGGCGGGCCGGAGAGCGGGTGTGTGGGGGCTGCGGTGAACGGCTGAGGCCGGAAGCGCGGCCCGATGCCGTGTACTGCTCGACGGCCTGTCGTGCCAGGCAGTGGCGCCGCGGCCGCCGCCTGCGCAAGCGGGTGGCCGCGGAGTTGAGTGGTGCCGGCCGGGCTGAGTGTCCCGAGTGCGGGGCCCGTTGGGTGACGGGGGTGGACCGGAGGTCGAACGCCGTCTACTGCTCACGCCGGTGCGTCGTGAGGGCTTGGCGGGCCCGGAAGGAAACGTTCGGCGAACGGTCACAGTGACCGCATCGCGAACGCATCCGAATCGCATCTTCGGTCAAATTCCGGTCATTTATGGTCGTTCGTTGTGATCTTAGGATTTCCGGTCTGACTCTCGGGTCAGAAAGCGGGCCGCGTCTTGTCACGGCCGAGGGGCTGTGCCCCGGCCCGCGGTGGGTGGTGAATGCCACGCCCGAAGAGATCAAGAACGCCGACATGGTCGGCAGCGTCAGCTCCAGCCGCTACGAGCAGATCGTGGCCGAGTTGCGCACGGTGGTGGAGAACCAGACCCGGGGCCAGTTCACGATCGGCGACTACGCGCTGGAGATCGAGCCGATGCGCGAGGCCGGCGGCCAGGAGCGGGGCGAGGAGCTGTTCACGGTCAAGGAGTCGATGTTCCGCCTGGCCGAGGACATCGGACTGTCGTACTCGACGGTGAAGGAGGCCAGATGGACGTCCTCGCGCTGGCCGAAGGAACACCGGCAGACCGCGGTGTCCTTCACCGTCCACAAGATCCTGGCGGGCATCGGCGACGAGCGGCAACGGTTCGCCGCGATCCTGACCCCTCCGGAGAACAAGCCGCGGTGGACCGCGGACGAGGCCCGGCGCCGGGTCGGCCGGCAGGTCGAGCACCCGATCACCCCGCAGGAGAAGGTCAGCGCGATCCACACCCTCGCGAGGGACGAGAAGGTCGCCGCCACCGTCACCAGCGACCTGCTGCGGCGTCCGACGGTGGTCGCTCAGGTCAGGCAGGAGGACAAGGTCCGGGCCGTCGAGGAACTCACCCGCGACGACCAGGTCGCCGCGACGGTGACCACCGGCCTGCTGCGGCGCCCTGATGTCGCCTTCCGCGCGATGTCGGACGACACCGCCCGCCATCAGGTCAACCACGCCCAGGTCGAGCGCGGCCGGCAGGCCCGCGAGCACTTCGAGGAGACCAGCCCTGTCGCTCCGGCGATCCGCAGCATCGACCGGTCGGTGGAGTTCCTGGACCTGGTCACCGCCTGCCACGCGTTCGTCGCGGCGGCCGGCCGGGTTGTCCCGGGCCTGCGCGACCGCCAGCTCGGCGACGACGAACGCGGAGTCGTCCATGAGAACATCGCCCGCGTCCGGGCGACGCTGGACTGGATCGAGACGGCCGTCGACACCGGGAAGGTCGACGTCGACGGAGAGCTGGCCCGTCTCCTGCAAGGTGAATAGGCGATGCCCCGCGCAGTCGAGCGCAGATCACCCGCTGCCCAGCGACACGCCGACACTGTCCGGTTCGTACTCTTCGAGGCGAGGCCGGCGGGCCTGGCCTTCAACCAGCTGATCCGATCCAGTGAGCTGTCGCCCAGCCAGGCCCGCGCGGGCCTGGCCTGCCTGCGGGACATCATCACCGAGCGCGGCTGGCCGCCCCTGATCTGGACCAGGACCGACGGCTACAAGTTCTGCTCGGACCCGGCCGAGCTCCAGGCATACGAGGTGGCGATTATCCGGGAGAAGCTCACCGAGATCCGCCGGTTCATCACCGGCGTCGTCGCCCCGCACGCCGCCCTGCAACCGAAGGGACGGTGGATCAAACACCTGAACACCCAGCTCAGCTCGGTGGAGTCAACGCTCGACGTGATCGCCGACTTCATCGACGCCTGACCGGCGGGGGGGGGCCCCCCCCCGGCCGCCCCCCCCCGCGGGCCCGGGGGGGGCCGGTGGGCCGCGCCCCCGGGACACCCCCCCCCCCCATGAGG
>NZ_JBSGXP010000135.1:8625-23447 GCF_053610105.1 Kitasatospora sp. NPDC054939
GCGACGGGGCTGTGTCTGGGTGGGGGCGGCCCTGGGGGTTGGTCCGTGCGTTGGAGTCGGCGTGGGCGCTGGCGGTGGTCCGGGGGCTCGGGGCCGGGGTGGTCGCGGTGGCGCCCGCGCCCGGGCGCCCGCCCCGCCCCCCCCCCGCCCCGTCTTCCAGGGAGGGACCGTTGGCCAGGCGCCGCTGCTACCCCTCCGACACCTTTGACGACGAGTGGGCCCTGATCGAACCACTGCTGCCGCCACCAGCCTGCGAGAGCCGCAGGGGCGGACGCCCGGAGAAGCACCCTCGCCGTGAGATCGTCGACGCGATCCGGTACGTCGTCGACACCGGCTGCAAGTGGCGGGCCCTGCCCAGGGACTTCCCGCCCTGGCGGACCTGCTACGGCTTCATGGCCCGCTGGGCGGCGGCCGGCATCGTCGGACAGATCCGCGACCAGCTCCGCAAACGCATCCGCCGCGAGATGGGCCGGGCCCCCGGCGCGGTCGCGACCGTCATCGACTCCCAGTCCGTCAAGGCCGCGGAGACCGTCGGCAAGGACTCACGAGGCTACGACGGAGCTAAGAAAATCAACGGCCGCAAACGGCACCTGGTCGTGGACACCAAGGGCCTGCCGCTGTTCGTCATGGTCACCCCCGCCGACATGACCGACCGCGACGCGGCCAAGGAAGTCCTCTTCCGGCTCCGCCTCATGCACCCCGAGATCACAATCGTCTGGGCGGACTCCGGCTATGCCGGACAGCTCGTGACCTGGGCGAAGAAGCACCTGAACCTCACGCTCAAAACCGTCAGTCGGCCCAAAGGAGCCGTCGGGTTCGTCATCCTGCCCCGCCGCTGGGTCGTCGAGCGGTCGCTGGCCTGGATCATGCACGCCCGCCGACACGCCCGCGACTACGAACGGCTCATCCAGCACTCGGAATCGCTGATCACCTGGGCCGCGATCACGCTCATGACCAGGCGCATCACCCGTAGGCAGTCCCGAAGGGCTGGCCAGGCCGCCTCCCGCGAGGGCGAACGAGACTGACGGTCGCCCGGGCGACCGTCACCCCGCTCCTGCCTCGTTCACGACACGCCCAGGTCAGGACTTCTCGCTACCTGGACCTTCCTGAGTATCCGGCTGGCGACGCGCGAAGAGAATTCCTCCGAGCGGACTCTCCGCTGAGGTGAGAGTCATCTGTGCCTCGACCGTGAAGCCGGCATCGTTGAGCCATGCGGCCAGTTGGTCAGGCTGGCGCAGATGGACGTAGACCTTCATCGGGTGGCCGCCGTAGCCCTCCGTCTTCAGCCTCGACCCGTCACCGACGTGGAAGCCGAGCAGCAGCGGCCCACCCGGCCGCAGCACTCGCCGGAAGTGCGTGAAAACAGAGCTGATCTCATCGTCGGGGACGTGGATCAGTGAGTACCACGCGACCAGGCCGGCCAACGAGGCGTCGGTGAGGCCAAGGTCCGTCATGGAACCGACCTCGAACTGGAGACCGGAGTGCTCACGCCGAGCTATCTCGATCATCGCGGGCGACAGGTCGATTCCGAACGCGTCCATGCCCAGTCCACGCAGGTAGGCCGTGATCCTCCCCGGTCCACAGCCCACATCAGCAACCGGTCCTCCGCCTGCAGTGTTCACCAGGCTGGCAAACAGCTCCAGGACCGCACGTTCGTAGGGCGTTTCATCCAGGAGGTTGCGCACCTGGTCTGCGTAGGTGGCGGCGACAGTGTCGTAGGACGCCTGGGTGTCTGCCAACCAGTCTTCAGAGTTCATAGCCAGCCACCGTAGTTCCACGAAACAGCCGTGCCCTACCGGGGGCATGCCCGTCCTCGGCTCGCTCCCACGAACACGAGCCTGGCCCGATGCTCCCGCTCAGAATCTCGCCGTAGAGGTTCAGAAACAGGCACTCAGGACGTTCGCTGCGTGGTCTGCGGTCTGGCGGACCGCAAGGGCCAGGTTGGTCCGCGCCCGGTCGAGGACCGTGGCCAGCAGCAGGGGGTCGCCCCGTCGGGGCACCACCTGGACGATCTCGTGGTGGCGGGTGCTGGTGACCACCACGCTCTCCAACTCGCCCACCGCCCCGGCGTCGAACAGCCGGTCGCCGATCAGGTTGGCCAGCTCGGCGAGTTCGGCACCGGCCGCGAGCAGCCGGTGGTCCCCGGCGGAGCCGTGGCCGAGTCCCGTGACGGCGTCGACGAGAACGGCGCCCACGGCTCCGGGGACACCGAGCACACGGGAGAGAGAAGCTTCGAGCGCGCTCACCTGAAACCTTTCGCGTTCTGAACTGCCGGGCAGCCTACAACAATTCACCGCGGTCGGGGATAACCGTACCGGGCGAATTCTTGCTAGGTTTTTCCCCCACCGGGGGGAGTCCCGCCCGGACGCCACACAAAAGGACGCTCAGCGCATGAATATTGACGACGCACTCAAGGACGCGATGACCCTGGACGGCGCCATCGGCGTCGCACTGGCCGATTACGAGAGCGGCATGTCACTCGGCTTCCTCGGAGGGGGTCAACTCGACCTGGAGGTCGCGGCGGCGGCCAACACCGAGGTCGTCCGGTCCAAGGTGCGCGCCCTGGCCGCGTTGTCGATCGACGACGTCATCGAGGACATCCTGATCACCCTCGGCGGCCAGTACCACCTGATCCGCCCACTGAAGGGCAGCCGGGGATCGCTCTTCCTGTACCTGGCACTGGACCGTTCGCGATCGAACCTTGCGCTCGCCCGACACGGGCTGAAGCGGATCGAGGCGAAGCTCGACGTCTAGGCTGCGGCCGACCGGCGGGCGCGACGCCGACTGCGACCGGAGGCTCCCGCGCGGGCGGCGCGCGGCGCGGGAACCCCGGCCGTCCCGGAGCGAAGCGTGACGGACGGCCGCGCAGCCCCGCTCGGACACGTCAGCGCGAATACCCCGGGAGCTCGGCCGCGGAAATGGCAGGCCCTTTCCGGCGATCGATCCGGGCCCATGCCGAGAGTTCCGCCGGATTCGACCCGCACGGAATCAGAGGCGAATTACCGGCCCGCCCTGGCCGCCAGCAGGAAATGGCCGAGACCCCCTTTCCGACAGGCATGTCGAATTCGCTCCCGAGTCGACGGCGGTCATCCCGGAACGGCGACGGCCTCGATCGGTTGCTCCGAACAGAAGAGCGGGCAGTCGGCGCCGACTCCCGCCCCGTTGCCGAACCGTTACCGAACCGTTACCGAGCCGAACGGGCGGAACCCGGGTCGGCGCCCGGGCGGGCGTTTTCAGATGACGTGGCCGCCGAGGACCTGCACCCCGCCGTGCGCGCGGGCCGACAGGGCGGCCCGCAACCGCGCGTGCCGGCTGGGGCCGACCAGGTCGGCGCAGTCACCGGCCACGACCCACCGGTAGTCGGTCAGCTCCGAGGCCTGCAAGGTGATCGGCGCCTCGTGAGGGATGGTGCCGAAGTCGAACACGAAGGCCGCGGCCGCGTGCGGACTGTCCCGCACCGCGGTGTCCCACGAGACTGCGAGCAACCCGAGTGGCTCCAGGGCCAGACCGGTCTCCTCGCGCAGTTCCCTCCGGGCGCACTCGTCCGGCCGCTCCCCGGGGTCGAGAACTCCCCCCGGGAACGACCACTCGTCCCGGTATCCGGCCTTGACGATCAGAACACGGCCGTGGTGATCGGTCAGCGGCGCGCTCGCGATGGTCAGCGTCAGCGGCAGGCCTGCCAGCCAGTCGGCGCGAGGGAGCCAGTCGGCGGACTCGGTCGGTGCCATGGTCGTCTCCAGTCCTCAGGGGGCGATCAGCCTGCCTCACGCCGGCGCTCCGACGCCAGGACGGCACGCCTCCCGGACGCCTCCCCGACCGGCCACCGTAACGAACGGATAACACCGCGGGAGCAGCGTCAGCCGTCGCACTCCTCCCCTCGACAGCACCGTCCGGGCGCGCCCGCGCCCCCGCACCCGATCGGCGACCCGATTGCCCGTCCGACACCACCCTGCCCTCACGGGCGCCGCCGCGTTCCCCCCACCGACGTTCACGGACGCCCGAGGGGGCTGCGGCCCGTGGATCCCGCCGTCGAGTCCGGGGCGCAGGGACGGCCCGAGGGGTTGACGCGCACACGCCCAGACATCGAGCATGTTCACGCAAACATGCTCTCCTCCGCCTCCACGCCGGTGGGGCAGCGGCCACCCCGCCGCGCCCCACATCTCGCCGACCGGTCGGGCGGCTGCCCGTCGGCCCCAGGGACAAGGAAGCCCCAGATGACCTCGACGCCGAGCCGATTCGGACCGCCGGCACAGCCATCCGGCGACAGACCGCACGAGCCCGGCCAGGCGCCCGCCCCGGAGCCGATGCCCGTCACCGGCACCTCCCTCCACTGGGAGGTCGCCCCGGCGGCGTGGAGGCAGTCGGACGACACCCTGCACGTCGCCGCGGCCGCCGACACCGACCTCTTCGCACCACCACTCGGCGGGAAGCGCCGCACCGACGCGGCACGCGCCCTCACCCCTCACCCGCCGTGGGGCGACTGGCAGTTCTCCGCCCGCCTCAAGGTCGGCTTCCGCACTCCCTGGGATGCCGGGGCCCTGCTGCTCTGGTCCGACGAGCGGCACTGGGCGAAGGTCAACTTCGAGTACTCCCCGGCCGAACACCCCGCGATCTACTCGGTGGTGACCCGCGGCCTCTCGGACGACGCGGTCGGCCGTCCGGTCGCAACCGGCCACCTCTGGCTGCGCATCGCCCGGCTCGGCGGCGCCTACGCGTTCTACGCCTCGGACGACGGCGCATCGTGGTCCCTGGTACGCCAGTTCGCCCTCGACGGGCCGCACCCGGCACGCCCCGGCATCGTGGTGCAGTCGCCGGCCGGAGCAGGCTGTGAGGTCGAGTTCGACGCCATCTCGCTCGTCCGGACACCTCGTACGGACCACCGCGGGTGAGAGCGGCCGGCTCGCCCGGCCCGCGGACCCCTCGGCGGGGCGGAGCCGTCCTCCTCGGCTCCGCCCCGGCCGTTCCGGTGGGTGCCCCGGCTGCGGCCGCAGCCCTCCGGACTGCACGTCGGAGAACGGCAGCGGCGCCGGCCCTGAGGCCCCGAGCGCACTCCGCCGGCGCGGTGGCACCGGTGACGGCCGATCGGCCCCGCGGGGCTCCTCGTAACACCGGCGGGCGAGCCCATGCCCGTCCGGAAGATCACTGCGAAGGATCAGCGATGTCACATACGGTTGCCGTCTCCCTGACGGACGCCGAACTCCTCGACCAGCTGTTCGACGGGCCTCGCATGCCCGCGGCCGAGGAGCTCAAGCGCCGGCACGGGAGGACGACGGCGGACTACGCGCGGCTGCTGGCCGCCGACGAACCCCGGGCCCTCGAACTGCTCAAGGACGCGTTCGACCACGCACTCGCAACCCGGTGGCCGGGGAACGGCTCCTGGGGCCCGGTGCTCGCAGCCGCGGTGCGCCTCGTCGCCGCGCGCTGGGCGGACGGCGGCCGGGAGCACGACCTGTCCCCCGACTTCCGGCACTGGCTCACCGAACGGCGCCGGGGTTCACGGCACTTCACCTCCGTACTGGCCGACGCCGAAGCCGCGGCACCGCTGCTCCAGGCGATCCGCGGGCTCCCGGCCGCGCTGAGCGACGAGGTGTGGCAGGCCCTCTGCCCACCCGACAGGGCCTCGCCGCAGGCGGCGGGATCTCCCCGGCAGGTACCGCCGGCCCCGGCCCCGCCGGTGCGTGCAGCCCTCCACGCCGGCTACCTGCGGAAGCACTCCGCGCAGGTGCCCGACCGGTCGTGCCGCCACCTGGTCGCACGACTCGGGCACACGGTCGAGCACCGCACACCGGCCGACCCGCAGGTGGAGCGGCACCTCGCCGCCTGCACAACGTGCGCCCGGGCCCACTCCGAGCTGCTCGCCATCCGGGAGTGGCAGCCCGGTCTCCTGCGCAGCGGGGTGCTGCTGGGAACGGCTCCGGCCCCCGACAGCGCCGACTCCGGTCGGAGCCGGGACCGCGCGGACACCCGGCCGGTGCCCGACGCGGCGGACGGCAGCGCCCGCCGTACTACGGCGGACGTACCCGGAGCCGGCGCCTGCCTCGGCGCATTCGAGGTGAATCGCAGCCCTCAGGGCCGCAGGCGCCACCGGGCCGCACGGACGACACGCCGGACCGCTGCACTCGCCGGAGTCGGACTGGTCGTCCTCGGCGCCGGGCTGGGCGCCCTGACCGGGCCGGGCGCCCCGCCCGACACGATCGGTCTGCCCCGTCCCACGCCTTCCGGCTCCACGGACGAGCCGTCGCCACCCGCATCCACCCGACCGGACCCGGGCCCCACCCCGACGTCGCACCCGAGCCCGACACCGACCCGGACGCGGACGGCAACGGGCGCATCGGCGTCACCCAAGGTGGTCCCCCGGACGTCCTCCCCGACACCCAGAGTGGCCCCAGCGCCGGTGGGCCCCGCCGAGCCCACCGAGGAGCCGGTGGACCCGCTGCCGTCGCCCACCCCGACCCCGACCCCGGAACCCCAGCGGATCCTGCGGCTCGGTGACAGCGGCCAGGACGTGGCACGACTGCAGCACCTGCTCCGCGCCGTCGGCTGCACCCGGTACCCGGTGCCCGCGGCCAGCGGACGGTTCGACAACACGACCTGGAACGCCTTGATCCGCTTCCAGGAGGAGAACCGGCTCAAGGGCGACATCGGCTGGGGTGTCTACGGTCCCCGGACGCGGACCCTCCTGGAACGGAAGGCGGCTGCCGCCTCCTGCGGTTCCACCCGGGCTCCGGAGGCCTCGCCCCGCTGAGACCACCGTGCCTGAGCCCGCCCGCGCCAACCGCGCGAGCGGGCTCAGGCCGGCAGAATTCGGCGCCGGAAGCCGCTGGACCATCGGAAGTGTCGGGTGCGATTCCACAGTGAGGCCAAGGACTGCATGGCACGCAGCAACGGAGGCAACCGACAGCGAGGCGCCGAGGGCGGCTCTGCCCGGTGCTCGCAGAGCGTCGCCACTCCGCGAGCACCGGGACCTCGATGCGAGTTCCTTGCACGATCTCCTACCGGTGCGACCCCTCCGGTGTTCTCATCCGCGTGTGTCGGTGAGGCCGGCGTCGGCGAAGCTGCGGTGGCGGTTGACGGTGAGGAGGCGGCCGTCCGCCATGGGCGCGATGGCGTCGACGCCGGTGGTGCTGCCGGGGGCAAGGGTTTCGAGGTCGTGGGAGACCACCACGGTGGCGACGCCCCGGTCGCGAACGAGCCCCGCCAGCAGGGCGATGATCTGGCGGCCGCGATCCTGGTCCAGCGCCGACGTGGGCTCGTCGACGAGCAGCAGGGACGGCGAACCCATCAGGGACCTGGCGATGTTGACACGCTGACGCATGCCACCGGCCAGCTGGTGGGGGCGGCGACCGGCGGCGTCGGCGAGGCCGACCTGCTCCAGCAGCTCCATGGCCTCGGTGCGATGCCTGCTCCTGCTGCCGCCCCGCAGGTCCACGGCCAGCAGCAGTTGCTCAAGGGCGGTGAGGGACGGGATCAGGTTGTCCTGCTGGAAGACGAAGCCGATGTGGTCGCGTCGGGCCTTTGCCCGCTCGGCCGCCGACAGGTCGGCCATTCGGATGCCGTGGACGACGACCGTGCCGGAGTCGGGCGTCACCAGGGTGCCCGCGACGGCCAGCAGACTGGACTTTCCGGAGCCCGACGGGCCGGTGATGGCCACGAACTCGCCTGCGCCGACGGTCAGTCCGACCCGGTCGAGCGCTGTGAGGCGGCCGTCGCCGTCGGGGTAGGTGAGCGTGACGTCGGACAGGACCAGACTCATGCTGAATCTCCTTGAGGAGGGGGGTGGACCACTGCGCTCGCGTCCGAGGACGAGCGGTTCAGGCGGACAGGGCGATCAGCGGGTCGACCGAGACGACCTTGCGGATGGTGAGCAACGCTCCTGCCGTACCGAGGACGGCCATGCCCACGAGGGGCAGTGCCAGGCCCGAAGCGGTGATCGTCATCGGAACCGTGGACACGCCCAGTGCCAGGGCGACGCCGAGCGCCGCGCCGACGGCCTCGCCGACCACCAGCACCAGTGCCACCTGTCCGAGCCCGTCCCGCAGGAGGTAGCGGCGACTGGCCCCCATCGCCCGCACCACGGCCAGGTGCCGCAGCCGCTGCGCGGTCCACACCGCGAAGAAGGAGCCGACGACCAGCGCCGAGATGGCCAGCAGCAGGCCCTGGATCATCATCAGGGAGGAGTTCTCCGAGCTGAAGCCGGGCACCGCGTCGGTGATCTTCTCCATCGGCAGCTCGATCGTCCCGATCAGCGCGGGCGCGGGCGAGTTCAGCACCACGGCACCCACGTTCTCGCCGTGCACGAGCCCGCGCCACGACTCGACGGTGGTGTAGCCGACCGGCGTGCCCAGGAAGCTGCGTGTCTCGCCGATACCCGACACGGTCAGTCGTGTACCGGCCACGGTCACGGTGGAACCGACGCCCACATGCAGGTCCTTGGCGGTCTTGGCGTTGATCGGAACTTCTCCGGCCCCGGGCGCGGGTACCGGTGACGAGGCGCGGCAGCAAGGCGGAATCCGCGCCGAAGACGGTCAGCGCGGCGGCGTGACCGTCCACCTCGACTCGGCTGGTGGTGACACCGAGTCGGGAGGCGCCCGGTGCACGCGTCAGCGCGGCCACGGCGGAGTCGCTGAGCGAGCTGCGCGTGAGCGCCGGCTTCTGCCCCGCCACCGCGGACTGCATCACCAGCGACTTGCCGGGCAACTGCCGCACGGCGGAGGCGGTCGCATCGGCCAGCCCGTTGGTCAACGCGGACAACGCGACGACCAGGAAGGTCATCAACGCGATCACCGAACCGATGAGCGCGAAGCGGCCCTTGGCGAAGAGGACATCTCGAATGGCAATGGACATGGCCTCCATCCTTGGTTCGCCGGTCCGCCCGCACATCCGCAACCGGATGGGTCCTGCCGCATCGTTCGAGGTAGCCGCGATATCCATCGAAAGGTGTACACGCCTCCTCGTGAAAATGCCGGGCTACCGGGTCTGCACACTGGAGGCGTGATGGACTCCCCCCGTTCCCACAAACAACGAGTTCTCGACACCTGGCTTCCCGGCGCGACCTGGCTGGCCGTGGTCGCCATCGGCGTGGCGATGGGCCGGCATGTGGGCGGAGCGGTGTCCGGTTCGCTCCTCGGCGGGGCGATCGGCACGGCCGTCGCGGCCGCGCTGGTGACCGCGTACCGACGGATCCGCCGCCACCTCCGGGAATGGGCCCGCCTGGTCGCGGAACTGACCGCCGCCCAGGCCGCGCTGGCCGAACGGGAACGGGAAGCAGGGCGACTCGCCGAACGCGAACACCTGGCCCGAGAGATCCACGACACCGTCGGCCAGAGCCTGACCAGCGTCATCCTGCTAATGAGCGCCGCGCTCCCGCCCATCCAGACCCAGGACTCCGCACAGCGCATCGCCGAGCTCAGAACCGCTCTCGACACCGCCACCGGCGCGCTCTCCGAAACCCGGCGCATGGTGCGCGGACTCGACCCCGCCGCGTTCTCCGAAGGCGGCCTGACCGAGGCACTGGCCGCGCAGGTCGCCGAATCCACCGCGCTCGGTCTCTGCACCACCCTCACCGTCGAGGGGACACCCCGGCGGGTCGACCTCTCCGGTGAGGTCGCCCTGCTGCGCGCAGCGCAGGAGGCGTTGTCCAACGCCCGAAAGCACGCCGCAGCACGCAAGGCAACGGTGACCCTGACCTTCCAGGACGACGAGGTCTCGGTGGACATCGTCGACAACGGCCGCGGTTTCGACCCCGAGACCGTGGGCGAACGACCGGACGGCTCCGGCTACGGCCTCACCGCCATGAGGACCCGCATCCTAGAACGCGCCGGCGAGCTGACCGTCGAGTCGGAGCCAGGTACCGGCACCGCGATCCGCGCCACCGTTCCCGACACACCTGCCACCAGGCTGCCCACCCCCGCCCCCCGCCCCACCCCACCACCGCGGCGACGGGCACATCCGCGCCGGACGCCCCGATCGGCACGCCGCAGGTGGCACCTGCCGACAACTACCCGATGGGTGCTTCCAGATGATCAGGCTGCTGCTCGTCGACGACCATCCCGTGGTGCGCGCCGGCCTGCGCGCGGTGCTGTCGGCCACCGACGACCTCGACGTGCGCGGTGAGGCGGCCACCACCGCGGAGGCGGTGCGCATCGTGGAACGCGGCGACATCGACCTGGTCCTCATGGACCTGCGCCTGGGCGAGGACGACGGCGTCACCGCGACGAAGATGATCCGCGCACTGCCGAACCCGCCGCGCGTGCTCATCCTGACCACCTACGGGAGCGACACCCACATCCTGCGCGCCGTACAGGCGGGTGCGACCGGCTACCTGCTCAAGGACGCCGCCCCGGAGACCCTCCGGCAGGCGATCCGCTCGGCCGCCGCGGGCGAAACGGTCCTCGCGTCGCCGGTCGCCTCGCGGCTGCTGGCCCACGTGCAACAACCCGTCGCCGCCCTGACCCCCCGGGAACTGGAGATCGTCTTCCGCCTCGACAGGGGCGACACGAACCGCGAGATCGCCTGCGCGCTGACCATCTCCGAGGCGACCGTGAAGTCCCATCTGGTGCACATGTTCTCGAAACTCGGCGTCAACAGCCGCACCAAGGTCGTCGCCGAAGCCCGCCGACGCGGCTTGCTGTGACCCGGGGCCGCCAGGCCGGACCGGACGGCCCGAGGACCTCACGGACGACGTGAGGGGGGACCGCTCCGACACCCGGACCATCGACCGGAACGCTCGCCCGCGCCCCGGCGACGCCCCCGGGGTCACAGCCCCCCGTTGATCGCCGCCACCTGCGCGGCACCCGCGCTGACGTCCCACTTCGCGAGGATGCGGTCGTACTCGCCGCCGCGCATCAGCTGGTCCAGCCCCTTCACCAGCGCGTCCCGCAGCGCCGTGTCCCTCTTGTTCACCGCGATCCCGTACGGGCTGGACTGCGCCTGCGTGCCCGCCACCTCGAAGCGGTTGCCGCCGTCGGCGGTCCTGGCCGCGTACGCCGCCACCGGGAGGTCGTTGAAGTCGGCCACCGCTGTGCCGGCCGCCACGTCGGCGAGGGCCTTCTCGTCGTCGTCGAAGCGGCGGACCTGCAGCGGCTTGCCCTTCCGCTTGCAGGCGTCGACCTGGCGGGTGACGATCTCGTCCTGGGTGGTGCCGCGCTGCACCGCGACGGTGTGGCCGCAGACGTCGTCCAGGGTCCGGATCCCCTTCGGGTTGCCCTTCCGCACGATGATCGAGGTGCCCGCGATGAAGTAGTCCACGAAGTCCACGCCGGGCTCACCCGTCGGCAGGCCGTCCTCGCCGAGCGCGTTGCGGCGCTTGGACGTGTCGCTGATCGCCGACATCGCGATGTCGAACCGCCCGGCGTTGAGGTCCGGTATCAGGCGGTCGAACGGCGTGTCGACGATCTCGATCCGCAGGCCGAGGACCTTCCCGAGCGCATCGGCCAGGTCCGGGTCGAGGCCGACGGGCGTGCCGTCCGCGCCGCGGAACTCCATCGGCGCGTAGTTCAGGTCGGAGCCGACCCGCAGCACCCCGGCGACCCGCTGCGCCTCGGGGACCGCCGCCCGCACCTTGTCGCCGGCACTGTTCGGCTGGTCCGAGCCGGCGCAGGCGCCGAGCAGCAGGGCCGAGGCGGCGGTGAGGGCTGCAGCCGGCAGTGCGCGGCGGAGCGGAGACGGGCAGGAGCTACGGCGCATGGTGGCGCTCCTCTGTGTGGCGCGGCGGTGCGTCCGGCGTCCACAAGGGAACTGGAAGCGACCGGGAAACGGGATCCTCCCATCCGGTTCCGATACGACGGGCCGTGGGCGTGTCACGATCCGCTATCGGTTGGCCGGGGCCCCAGCCTGCGGCGCTCGTACGCGTGCACACCGGTGCGATGTCGACGGCGGTGTCCGAGGAGCGGACGGGGTTGCGCGGGCACTTCTGGTCGACACCGTCGTCCGGGCACCGGGGTGCGGGCTCAGGTCTTGCGGCCGAAGAGGGGGCCGAGGACGAGTTCGGCGGCGCCCGCGGCGACGGCCAGCCGGCCGGCGGTGCTGACGGAGACCGGGACGGGCTGCCAGTCGGTGTCCGGGATCCGGCTCGCGATCTGTGCGGTGACACCGGCGAGGTAGATGTCGGGGGCGGCCAGGACGACACGGCCGCCGAGGACCACCCGGTCGATGTCGAGCAGCCGGACGAGGTTGGCGACACCCACCCCGACCAGCCCGGCAGCGGCGGCGTGGTCGCCGCGGCGCAGTTCGGCGAGGCAGAGCAGCTCCAGGCAGCCGTGGTTCCCGCAGTCGCAGCGCGCGCCGTCGATCTGCACGGTCTGGTGCCCGAACTCGCCGGCGTTGGTGCGGGTGCCGCGGTGGAGGGCGCCGTCGAGGAGCAGGCCGGCGCCGAGGCCGGCGGCGAGGTGGATGTAGGCGAGGCCGCTGCCGGGCTGCGGAGGGGTCGGGGCCTCGGCCAGGGCGGCGGTGTTGGTGTCCTTGTCCACGACGACGGGCAGGCCGTCCAGCCGGGCGGCGAGTTCGTCACGCAGGGGGTAGTGGTCCCAGCCGGAGCCGTGGGCGCCGAAGGGCGGGAACCAGTGGAGGGTGCCGGTGGTGTGGTCGAGCGGTCCGCGGCAGCCGACTCCGACCCCGAGCAGCCGGGCGCCGGTGGGGAGTTCGGCGGCGGCGCGGTCGACCTGTTCGGCGATGAGGCGGACGGCGGCCGACGGGGTGATGCCGTGCTCCACCGGCAGGGTGTGGACGTAGTGGTGGCGGCCCGCGAGGTCGGCCAGGAGGACGGTGAGCTCGTCGCGCTCCAGGTGGACGCCGACGGCGCAGGCGGCCTCGACGCGCAGCCGGAGCAGGGTGCGGGGCTTGCCGCCGGTGGAGGCCGCCTGGCCGGCCTCGACGATCAGGCCTTCGGCGAGCAGCCGGGCGGTGATCTTGCCGACGGCCTGCGGGGTGAGGCCGGTCCCGGTGGCGAGTTCGACGCGGCTGCTGCCCTGCGGAGCGGCCCGGAGCAGGCCGAGAACGAGGGCGGCGTTGTGGTCTCGCAGTCCGGTCAGGTTGGTGCCGGCCGGCCGGCTGCTGCCGGACGGGCCGGGGCGCGACGTCGTCATGGGGCCATTGTTCCTGGAGTGGGCAACCGGGCTTGCACTTAGGAAACACTGTTGATTAAGTAGGGGCATGACTTCCGCGAGCGCCCCTGACACCAAGCCCCCCATCCGCGTCGGCGTGGTCGGCTACGGCCTGGCCGGCGCGGCCTTCCACGCCCCGCTCATCGCCACCACCCCGGGCCTGCGCCTGGACGCCGTGGTCACCGCCGATCCCGGACGGCGCGAGCAGCTCCGCAAGGAGCACCCGCAGGCCCGCGCGGTCGACACCGCCGAACAGCTGATCGCCGAACCGGAAGCGCTCGACCTGCTGGTCATCGCCTCCTCCAACCGAAGCCACGTGCCGCTCGCCCGCGCCGCCCTGGAGGCCGGACTGCCCGTCGTAGTGGACAAGCCGGTGGCCGGCACCGCCGCCGAGGCGATCGCGCTGATCAAGCTGGCCGAGGCCCGCGGACTGATGCTGACGGTCTTCCAGAACCGCCGCTGGGACGCCGACTTCCTCACCGTCCAGCGCCTGATCGCCGACGGCACACTCGGCCGGGTGCACCGGTTCGAGTCCCGCTTCGAGCGCTGGTGGCCGGAGCCCACGGGGCGCTGGCAGGAGTCGGCCGACCCGCTCGACGTCGGCGGCATCCTCCCCGACCTGGGCAGCCACCTCATCGACCAGGCGCTCACCCTGTTCGGCCCGGCCGTCCAGGTGTACGCCGAGGTGGACACCCGCCGCGTCGGCGCCGTCATCGACGACGACGTCTTCCTCGCGCTCACCCACGCCGGCGGCGTCCGCTCGCACCTGTGGATGAGCGCCCTCTCCGGCCAGGTCGGACCCCGCATGCGCGTCCTGGGCGACCGCTCCGCGTACACCGTGCACGGCATGGACCCGCAGGAGGACGCGCTGCGCGCCGGGCGGCGCCCGGGCCCCGGCTGGGGCGAGGTCCCCGAGGCGCGCCGCGGCCTGCTCGGCACCGGGGACGGCGCCGCCGCCCACCCCTCGCTCCCCGGCGACTACCCCGCCTTCTACGCCGGGGTGGCCCGGGCCCTGACCGAGGGCACGCCCGCGCCGGTCGACCCGCGCGACGCCGTCGCCGCGCTGGTCGTCATGGAGGCCGCCCGCCGCTCGACCGCCGAGGGCCGCACCATCACCCTGGCCGAAGGGACCTCGTGATGACCCTCGACGCGGCCCTCGCCCTGATCCGCCGGGTCGAGGACGAGGAGCGCCACCTGCGCCTGCCGCGCTTCGACAACGACGACGCCTGGCGGCTCGGCACCCTGCTGGTCGACCTGGCACGCGCCGAGGCGGCACCCGTGGTGGTGGACATCCGACGCAACGGCCACCAGCTCTTCCACTACGCACTGCCGGGAAGCTCGGCCGACAACGACGCCTGGATCCTGCGCAAGGCCCGCACCGTGGACCGCTACGGCACCTCCTCGTACCTGGTCGGCCTGCGCTTCGCCGCCAAGGGCGGGAGCTTCGAGCAGGACTCCCGGCTCGACCCGGACACCTACGCCGCACACGGCGGCGCCTTCCCGATCGCCGTGGAGGGCGTGGGAGTCGTGGGCACGGTCACCGTCTCCGGCCTCGCCCAGGCGGAGGACCACCGCCTGGTCGTCACCGCCCTCGAACGGCACCTGGCCCGCCTCCCCGCATCCGCCTGACCGGGCACCGGGCGCCGGGCGCCGCGCGGCCCCCCGCGCCCCGCGACGGCCCGGTCGGCCTGCTCGAGCGACGCGTGGGGCCCGCCGGCAGCC
>NZ_JBSGXP010000136.1:0-23082 GCF_053610105.1 Kitasatospora sp. NPDC054939
GCCGCGAGCGGTACCGGCCGGGCGGACCGGGGGTCAGTCCGTGGTGCCCAGGCGCAGCTGGGCGCCGTCGGGCAGGCTGCTCACCTGCTGGGCGACCGGGCCGCGGATACGCATCGCGGTGGCCGCCTCGCGGACCGCGAAGTTGTCGAAGTCGTAGCCGCCGCCGGCCACGAAGAACTGCCGCGGCACCAGCCGATCGCCCGGGTCGAGCGCGCCGTTCTCCTGCTGGAAGGCGTGCGCGAAGGAGGCGGCGCCGTTGACGTCCGGGTCGGCCAGCAGCCAGGCCGCCCAGTCGTCGAGGCCGGTGCCGAGGGTCTCGGACTCGGCGGTCTCCGGGTCGAAGGCGACCACGCTCTCGCCGCCGACGATGGCGAACTGGGTGCCGAAGATGTCCTGGCCGAAGCAGAACAGCTCGTCGGCGAGCCCGCCGTAGGTGGACTTCCAGAGCTCCTCGCCGTTCCAGGACAGCAGGTCCGGGCCGAGGCCCTCGTCCCCGGCGCGGAAGACCTGGACGCCGGCGTTGAAGACGAAGAACCCGTTCAGCCGGCTGAGCAGCGCGCCGAGTTCGGCGAGCGGGCCGGCCGGGGTGCCGAAGTCCAGCTCGATGGTCGGGCCCATCGGCCCGCGGGCCCGGCCGAGGAGCTGTTCGAGTGCGCTGTCGGACATACCGGTCCTACTCCTCTGCTTCCGGGCCGATCGGCCGCGTCAGGTAGTGCTCGCGTACACGGTCGGTCAGGACCGTGCGAAGGACGGGCTGGAGCACCTGCGGGTCCGGCAGCGCGTCCCACTTCTTGTACGGCCACCAGAGCGCGTGCGCGGCCAGCAGCATCCGCTCGCCGAGTCCGACCTCGCCCCTCGTCGCGTACCATCCTGCCATCCAGAGGCAGGTGGAGTGCGCGGCCGGCTCCGCGCCGAGCTCCTGCAGCAGGCGGTCCGCGCGGTCGAAGTCGTTGGCCTTCTCCAGGGCTCCCCAGACCAGCCGCTGCTGGCGGGGCTCCAGCGCCGCGTAGTCCTCGTCCACCAGGTGCCCGCCGATGACGCCGTCCAGCGGCAGCGCGGGGCCGCCCCAGTCGCAGTGGTTCGGCAGCAGCCACTCCACGCTGCGCCCGGGCAGCTGCCCGGCGGCCCAGACGAAGTCCTCGTGCATCACCCGGCCCTTCGGCACCCGCTCGGCGCAGGCCAGCAGCCGGGCCCGGGCGCGCTCCCGGTCGGGTGCGGGCAGGTCGGCGGCGAGCAGCGCCTCGCGGAACGGCACGTCCTGGTCGCAGAGTTCGCCGCCGAGCGGGCCGTCCTGCTCGATCAGGCCCTGGGCCAGCTCGGCGGCCCGGGCGAACTCGTCCTGCCAGAACAGGATCTGGACGGCCGCGGCGGCGGCCTCCCAGACCGGGCCGCGGGCGCCGCCGCGGCGGGTGGCGATCGCGGTCAGGTCGGGGAGCAGTTCGCGGAACTGCCCGCGCCGGGCCTGCGAGATGATCCGCTCGGTCTTGTTCACTGGTGGGGAGCCCCTGCCCTAGACGACTTTTATCCGGACCTTGGTGCCGTCCGGTAGCGCGCCCAGCGCGTTGCCCATGGTGGAACCGGAACCCCCGTTGTCCGAACCGTCGATGTACTTTACACTCGCGCCCGTCCCGCCCTCGGAGAACATCGCGGGAGGGTACTCGTCGCGCTGCTGGCCGCGTTTGGTGGGGATCCCGCGCAGCGAGTCCTTGCGGTTCTGCTTGGCGCCCCCGCGGTCGATCGTCATCACCGAGGGCTTCGGGCTGCCCGGGCTCGACGTCCCGCCGCGCCAGACGGTGCCGGCCTGGGCCTCGGCGATGTGCTGGGCGGACTCCGGGTACTTGCGGCTGTCGACCAGCAGCTCCACGTCGAAGTCGCCCTTGACGCCGACCGCCGAGGCGAGGTCGGTCCGGGCGTCGGCCTGGGCCTTGAGCCGGGCCTCGGAGCCGTCGCCGCCCTTGCCGGGGTTCTTGGCGATCTTCTCGGCGAGGGCGATGATGTCGCGCTTGTGGCTGTCGTCGGCGTCGGTGATGTTCTTGGCGACCCGCTTCGCGCCGGTGCTCGCCTGGTCGTACATGTCGCCGACCGCCTGGGCGGCCTGCTTGCTCACCGTGGTGCCGATCTTGCGGGCGGCGTCCTCAAGGGCCTTGGCGATGGGGTGGCTCACGAGAAGCTCACCGTCCCGGTGGCCGTGGTGAACGCCTTGGCGTGGCCCCGGACCTCGTCCGCGTGCGCCTTCAGCCGGTCGGCCAGCAGGGCGAGTTGCTGCGGGTTGATGCTGAAGCCGGTGCCCGCGGGGCCGGCCGTGACGGCGCCGCCGGTGGCCCGCTTCACGCCCTCGAAGACCAGGCCCTTGACGGCCTTCTCGACGGTCTCCTGGAGCGGCTCGACCGCCTTGGCGATCAGCACGCCGATGATCATCTCCTGGGCCTCCTTGATGGCCCGGCTGACGATCTTGCGGGTCGCGGCGACCAGCGCCGCCTCGGCCGCCGCCGCCGCACCGGCCGTGGCGATGGTCGCGATCGTGCCCGCGACGAGCTCGGCCGCGAGGATGCCCAGCTGGGCGATCACGGCGAGCTTGGTCGCCACGATGGCGTCGGCCGCCGCGTCGAGCGCGATCGCGGAGGCGTTGAGCGCGGTCACGATCTCGGTCATGTGCTCGTTGGACATCTTCGTCCAGCGCGCGGCCAGCTTGTTGTACGAGTCCGCCTGGTAGGCCTGGGCCATCTGACGCAGCGTCGCGGTCGCCGCGGCGTGCGTGCGGTCGATGTTCCCCGCGAAGGACTTCACGTGCCCCGCGTACTCGCGGACCTTGTCCTCGTCGACGTCCGGCCACGGCAGGCCCAACAGGTCCATCACCCAGACCAGTTCGCCGGGCAGCTGAATCGCCATGTCTCCCCCTGAACAGACGGCGTGCAACCCTGAGCATTATGCCCACGTCGAACACCCTTGCGGCCAGGGGGGAGACGTGCGGGGAATGCGGCGGGACGGTGTGCCCGGGTGCGCGCCCCGGGCCCCGGACGGTCGACGGGGCCGGGGCGTGTCCGACAACTCGCGTCGCGCGCGCGGCGGGAACCGTCCGACACGCCCCAGGGCGCGCAGCGGGACTGCCGGTCCGTCAGCAGTCGCTCGGCGCGGGCCGGCCCGTGAACCGGTCGGCGAGCCAGTCGACGGTGGCGGGCGCGGCGGCGTAGAAGGTCGCCATGTGGGTGGGCACGTAGTAGGTGTCCCAGTCGACGGCTGCGCCGAGACCGCAGAAGCGGTCCTTCAGCTCGGTGCCGACCTTGAAGGGGATCACGTCGTCCAGCCGCGAGTGGTAGAGCCGCACCGGCACGCCCGGCCGCTGCTGCCCGGCCCGCTGCTCGGCGAGCCGGCCGCGCCAGTCGGCCCGGACGAACGGGTTCTCGGTGGTCAGCCGGGACCAGCTGTGCAGGCCGTACCGGGTGGCGATCTCCAGGGTGCAGTCGTCCGAGATGTCGGCCAGGAGCTCGCGCCCGTGGTCGGTGAACAGCTCCTCCAGCGGCAGCTCCGGGTAGGCGTGCTTGAGGCCGACGGCCGCGGTCAGCCCGAAGCCGAAGGCCGGGGTGCCGTCCACGCCCTCGGCGACCGCGAGCAGATCGGCGGCGGGCGCGCCGACCGAGGCGGCGCGCAGGTTCAGCTCCGGTGCGTACGCGGGCTGCAGCTCGGCGGCCCAGCTCGCGGCCTGGCCGCCCTGGGAGTAGCCGGCGACCGCGACCGGCGCGTCGGCGGCCAGGCCGGCCCCGTCCAGTCGCTGCGCGGCGCGCACCGAGTCCAGGACCGCCTGGCCCTCCGCCCGGCCGTTGACGTAGCTGTGCCCGCCCGGGGTGCCGAGCCCCTGGTAGTCGGTGGCGACCACGGCCCAGCCGCGGTCCAGCATCATCCGGATGGCGACGGTCTCGTACTGGGTGCCCTCGGCGAGTGCGCGGGAGGGGGCGCAGCGGTCGCCGAGGCCGTGGGTGCCGATGGCGTGGGCGACCACCGGGCGGGGCCCCGGTCCGGCGTACGGCGCCTCGGGGACGAGCACGGTGCCGGAGACGGTGATCGGGCCGCCGTCGGTGTCGGTGGAGCCGTAGAGCAGCTGCCAGGCGCGCACCCGCGGCTCGATCAGGCCGGTCGGCTCGACGCGGAAGCCGGTGCTGCGCGAGCGGACCACCTCGCCGGGGGCGGCGGCCGCTCCGGTGGGCGGACGGTAGAAGGGGTCGGCGAGGTCGCCGGTGGTGACGGCGGGTGCGGTGGTGGTGCCGGTCGCCGCGCCGGCGGGGGCGGCGGGGGCGACCAGGGCGGCGGCCAGCAGGACGGCGAGTGCGGGCACGGCGGAGCGCAGGAGTCTCATCGGAGTCCTCGGGTGGTGGGGCGGGGGGCGGTGGGAAGGCCCGGGCACCGTGCGGCTCTGGCCGGTGCCCTCGTGCTCTCCCGGCGACCCGATCCTCGGGGAGCCGCGGTGTCCGTGGTGATGGTGGTGCGGACACGATGTGTGCTTCGAGAGTGTGGCCCGCGACAGTGACAGCTGACGACAATGACATATGGCGTTCGACAATGTCGCACGTTTGCGTAGGATGCGGCCATGCCCGATGCACCCGTCACCCCCCACCCGACGGACCGTCGGATCGGCCGACTCGCCACCGCCCTCTCCGGGCGCCTCGCCGAACTGAGCGAACGCGCCGTCGAACGGATCCTCGCCCCCGCCGGCACCGGCGCCTACCGCAGGCTGGTGCCCGTGGACGAACTCCGCGGCTCCTGCCGCGCCCACCTCGCCTTCACCCTGGACACCCTGACCGGCCGCCAGGCCCCCGCGCCGGCCACCGCGACCGCCCGCCGGCGCGCCGGACAGGGCGTCCCGCTGCCCGCCGTCATCGCCGCCTACCACGCCGGCGGCCGGCTGGTCCTGGAGGAACTCACCACCGCGGCGCGCAGCGCCGGACACCCCGGACTGGAGGCCCTGCCGGACGGCGCCGCCCACCTGCTCGGGCTGATCGAGACCGGTGCCAACGAGATCACCGCGGCGTACGGGCGGGCCGCGGCGCCGGGGTGCGGGGAGCGGGCCGTCCCGGAGCTGTCCCCGGACGGCGGCCCGGGCGGCGGCCCGGAGGGCTGCGCCCCCGCGCTGGCCGGACTGCTGGACGGCACCGCCCGCAGCACCGAGGCGCTCTGGCGCGCGGCCGACGCGCTGCGCCTGCCCTACCACGGGCTGTTCGTGGTCCTGGTCGCCGAACCCCCGGTCACTCCGGTCACCCCGGTCGCTCCCGGTGTGGCGGGCGTCGCGGGTGCCCCGGGCGTCGCCGGGGTGCCGGCGCCGGCCGCTGCGGCGCCCGACCTCGGCAACCGGCTGGCCGCCCACGGCATCGCCTCGGCCTGGAGCCGTACCGCCGGGCTGCTCGCCGGGGTGGTGTCGGTCCGCGACCAGCGCACCCTGGAGCACCTGCTGACGGTGCTGCAGCGGCTGGCCACCACCCGGTACGGCGTGAGTCCCGCGTTTCCCGGGCTCGGCGACGCCGCCGCCGCGTTCCGGCTCGCCCGGCTGGCGCTGGCCACCGCCGATCCGGCCGGCCCGCCGGTCGCCCGCTTCGACGACGGCCCGTTGCGCGCACTGGTCGCCCACTCGCCCGACGTGGCGGCCCGGATGGCCCGCTCGGTGCTCGGCCCGCTGCTCGAACTCCCCGCCGAGCAGCACGGCGTCCTGGTGGGCACCCTCGCCGCCTGGTACCGCGCGGCCGGTTCCACCGACGGTACGGCGCTGGCGATGCACTGCCACCCCAACACCGTGCGCCAGCGGCTGCGGCGGATCCGCGAACTCACCGGGCGGGCGGTGACCGACCCGGTCGGCGCGGCCGAGCTGTACGCCGCCCTGCAGGCCGTCCGTACCCTCCCGCAGCCGCTCTGGGCCGCCACCGCGCCGGGGGTGGGCTGAGGGCGGGCCGCCCGGCGCGTCGGACGGTCGGCGCGTGGGACGGTCGGCGGGTCGGCCGGCCGATCCTCAACGGCCGGGCCCCCGCGGGTGGTTCGCCGGAGCGGCACTCCCTGCCCGATCGGGCAGGGAGTGTGCGCGCGCCGGGCGGGTGCCGGGCCGGTCGTTGACACCCGAAGTGGTCTAGTCCACCGTTGTCGACGGGCGGGCTCCGCACGGGGTGAGGTGACGGTGTCCCGGCCTTCCAACGGGGTGAACACGCGTCCGCTGCAAGCGGATCGACCGCGATCCGGCGAGGCGCTGCGACGGCCTGCCGGCCCCGCCCGCACCGACCCGCCGAGGCCCGGCGGGCGGCAGCGGCCCCGGTGTCCGACGAACCGACGGGAGTACCCGGCATGCGAAGAATCCGCCTTGCCCTGCCCACCCACCGGGCCTGCGACCCGGCCCCCGAGCCGCTCCCGCCCGGCCGGTCGGCCGCCGGAGCGGTGCCCGGCGCCACCCGGAGCCTGCTGCCGGTGGGCGCCGTCCGGGGCGGGCCGGCCGCGGCCCGCGCGGTGGGCCGACTCCCCTCGGCGGAGCGGGGGTTGTGACCGTGCTGGAGGACACCCGCTACCGGCTGCTGACCGACGACGACTGGGACGCGGTGGTGGCCCTGGAGCACGAGGCGTACGCCGCGGACGGCCTCTCCGAGGGCCGGGCGGCCATGCAGTCCCGGGCCCGCGCCTCGCCCGGCACCTGCTTCGTGATGGAGCACCGGGGCGAGGTCCGCGGCTACGTACTGAGCCTGCCGTACCCGCTGTACCGGTGCCCGGACCTCGCGCAGGAGGAGGAGACCGCCCACGACTCGCGCAATCTGCACGTCCACGACCTGGTGCTGGCGGCGGAGTTGCGCGGCAAGGACTTCGCACTGCACTTCATCCGCCACCTCAGGGAGACGGCGCGCGAGCAGGGCTTCGACCGGCTCTCCATGGTGGCCGTCCGGGGCACCGACATCCTGCTGGCCATCCTCGGCTACCGCACCCACCGCGAGGTGGAGGTCCCGGCGTGCTACGGCCGGCGGGCGGTCTACATGTCGATGGCCATCGACGGGACCCGGTAGGGCTCGCCTGGCAATCCTTAGACCGCCCCCCAATTGCCGGTCGGTCTTAGCCGGCCGGTGCGCTCGGTGAATGCGCAGGTCAGCGGCCGAACGGGCAGAGCGGCGGCGGCCCGGGCGGTGCGGTGCCGCAATGGTCTGCACCTTTGGGCACAGATCGGGTGGAACCGGGCGGGCGGGAACGATCCACCGGGTAGATTCGCCGCGTACTGATGCTCGTTCAGCGGTGGCTCCCACCCCGGGGGAGCCACCGTGCCGCTTCCCCAGGACAGGAACCCGATGCCCCACCAGCAGCCCGCCGTCACCCGGCGGACCGTCGTCACCGCGCTGGGCGCCACCGCCGCCGCGCTGGCCGCCGGCCCGTCCGTCGCCACGGCCGCCCCCGCAGCCCCGGCGACCGCCCCGGCCACCGGCCCGGCCGCCGCCGGCTCCGCCCCCGCCGGCGCGCGGACCGCGTCCGCCCCCGCCACCCGGGCACGCTCGGCCGCCGGCGGAGCGGCCCTGGACGTCCGGGCCGACTTCCCGATCCGCTACGTCGGCGTCAGCTGGGAGGGGTCGCACCGCGGCGCCGCCATCCGCCTCCACCGGGACGGCGCCACCCCCGGCGCCTGGCAGCCGCTGCCCGCCGGCTGCACCGCCGGCCCCGACACCGCCACCGCCGCGGCCACCGCCCGGGCCGGCCGGGCGACCCCCGGCACCGCCACCGCGCTGATCGCCGTCGACGGCGCGGCCGGCTACGAACTGAGGCTGCCCGACGGCGCCGCGCAGGTCCGCTCCGCCGCGATCGACACCGTGCACGGGCCCGCCCGCACCGCGTTCGTCCCCGCCTCCGCACCCGCCTCGCTCGGCGGCGCCGTCTACCTGCCCCGCGCGGCCTGGGGCGCCGACGAGTCCAAGCGCTTCAAGAACGGCGTCGAGAACTCGCCCGCGAAGTACTACCCGGCGCAGACCCTGACGGTCCACCACACCGACACCCCGAACGCCGACCCGGACCCGTCCGCGACCGTCCGGGCGATCTACGAGCACCACGCCGTCACCCTGGACTGGGGCGACATCGGCTACCACTTCCTCATCGACGAGGCCGGCCGCATCTACGAGGGCCGCTGGTCCGGCGACGACGGCCTGCCCGCGCACGACGCCGCGGGCAAGGTGGTGACCGCCTTCCACACCGCCGGCTTCAACTCCGGAAACCTCGGCATCGCCCTGCTCGGCACCCTCGGCGACCGCGAGCCCACCCCGGCGGCCCGCACCTCGCTGACCGCCCTGCTGGCCCTGGCCGCCGGCGCCCACGGCCTCGACCCGCAGGCCCAGGTCACCTACGTCAACCCGGTCAACGGCGTCACCAAGAGCGTCCAGACCATCAGCGGCCACCGCGACTGGCTCGCCACCGAATGCCCGGGCGGCACCACCTACGCCACCCTCCCCGCCCTCCGCACCGACGTCGCCGGCCTCCTCGGCTGACCGCGCGGTCCGGCACGGACGGTCCCCGGGCACGAGCCGCGCCCGGGACCGTCCGCCGTCCGGTGCCGTCCGTCCGACGCCCCGCCGTCAGCTCCGGTCGAGGACGGCGGCGATGCCGTGGGCGAGGTGGGGGACCTCGTGGGCGGCGAGGCCGGCGATGTTGATGCGGCCCGCCGTGGTGCCGTAGACGGCGAAGCGGGTGCGCAGGTCGAGCATCTGGTCGGCGGTGAGGGGCAGCATCGAGAACATGCCGCGCTGGGTGGCGAGGCGGCGGGCGGTGGCGTCGTGGCCGAGGGCGTCCAGCCGGCCGACCAGGGCGGCGCGGACGGCGGTGATGCGCTCGCGCATGGCGTCGAGTTCGGTGTGCCAGTCGGCGCGCAGCCGGGGGTCGTCGAGGACGGCCGCGACGACGGCGGCGCCGTGCTCGGGCGGCATGGAGTAGACGGTGCGGGCGAGGTTCTGCAGGGCGGTCTCGGCGCGGTGGGCGGCGTCCGGGGTGGGGGCGACGACGATCGCGCAGCCCGTCCGGTCGCTGTAGAGGCCGAAGTTCTTGGAGCAGCTGACGGCGATCAGCAGTTCGGGCAGGGCGGCGGCGAGGACCCGGGTGCCCTCCAGGTCGGCGTCCAGGCCGTCGCCGAGGCCGTGGTAGGCGACGTCGACGAACGGTATCCAGCCGTTGCGGGCGGCGTGCTCGGCCAGCCGCGGCCAGGCGGCGGCGGGCAGGTCGTGGCCGGAGGGGTTGTGGCAGCAGCCCTGGAGCAGGACGACGTCGCCGGGCCCGGCCGGGTCGAGGTCGCGCAGCACCGCGTCGGTGTCGACCTCGCCGTCGGCGCCGAGGTGGCGCAGGTGCCCGTAGGTGCGGACGGCCAGGCCCGCGGCCTCCAGGATCGGCCGGTGGTTGACGTACGCGGGGTCGCTGATCCAGACGGTGGCGCCGGGGCGGGTGCGGCGCACCAGGTCGGCCAGCAGCCGCAGGGCGCCGGTGCCGGCCACGGTCTGGATCGCGGTGGTGCGCTCCCAGGGGGAGCGGTCGCCGAGCACCATGGCGGTCATCGCCCGGTTGAAGGCGGGGTTGCCGGACAGGCCCCGGTACTCCTTGGAGGCGCAGCGTTCGGCCAGCAGCCGTTCGGCATCGCGGACGGCGGACATCACCGGGGTCACGCCGGTCTCGTCCCGGTAGACGCCGAGCACGAGGTTGAGGCGCTCCGGGCGCGGGTCGGCCTCGATCTCGGCGGCCACCGCCCAGAGCGGGTCGACGGGCGAGGGGGGCAGCAGCTCAAGCACGGGCGGGCACCTTGCGGTCGGGGCGCCGGTTCGCGAGGACGACGCCGAGGGTGATGACGAGGACGCCGGCGAGCACCGCGGGCGTGGGGGTCTCGCCGAGCAGCGGCACGGCGAGCAGGGCGGCGGCGACCGGGCTGAGGCTGCCGGCCACGGCGCAGCGCTCGGCACCGAGCCTGCGGATGGCGACCGCGTAGAGGAGTCCCGCGCAGAGGCCGACGCCGAGGCCCTGGACGGCGACGAACAGGGCGAGGTCGCCGGCGGTGGCGTGCGGGAGGTTGGTGGGCAGTACGCCGGTGGCGGCGAGCAGGGCGAGCAGCGCGAAGGACGGCACGCAGAGCAGGCCGATGGAGCCGACCGGGTCGAGCGAGGTCTCGCGCAGGCCGACGGTGTAGAGCGCCCAGAGTCCGCCGGCGAGCAGCAGCAGTCCGGAGCCGGCGAGGGTGCGGCCGTCGACCGGCAGCAGGTAGGGGGAGACCAGGGCGACCGCGCCCGCGGTGATCAGGGCGAGTCCGGCGCGCTGGAGTCCGCGGGGCAGGCCCTTGCCGGTGGCGGCCATCAGCGCGGAGACGAAGAGCGGGACGGTGCCGGGGATCAGCGCGCCGACGAAGGCGGCGGAGGTGAGCCGGCCGCCGGCCATCGCGGCGAGGAAGAACGGCACCCCGGCGCCGCAGAGGATCTTGAGCGCGGTGGCGGCGGGGACGCCGAGCAGGGCGCGCCGGCGGCGCCAGAGGGCGGGGGCCAGCAGCACCGCGGGCAGGCCGAAGCGGATCAGTCCGGCGTCGGCGGGCAGCAGGGTGGAGTCGGCGAGGGCGCGGGCGCTGAGGGCGAAGCCGGCCCAGACGCTGATGGTGACGGCGAGCGCCAGCATGCCGACGACCTCGCGCGAGCCGGAGGCGGAGCCGGGTATGAGCCCGGAGCCGGTTATGGACTCGGACCCGGCTGTGGACCCGGTCCCGGAGGGCGCACCGGAGCCGGCCGGCGCGGGGCGGGGCGGGCCGGCCGTGGGGGGCGGCGGCGCCGGGTGGCTGGTGGTCGCCAACGGGGTCTCCCGAGGGGGGCGTGGGGGGTGCAAGGGGGTGGGGCGTGGTGGGGCGTCGGCAAGGTTAGGGCTTTTCGCCCGGCAGCCGATTGCCACTTGTGCCACCCGCACCCCTCGTCAGTGGCAGAATCTGCCAAGCCAGCCGAAAGAAGCCACACCGGGAGCCGCCGTGGACGCCGTCGACCTCCAGATCATCCACGAGCTCCAGCAGGACGGCCGGATCTCGAACCAGGACCTCGCCGACCGGGTCCGCCTCTCGCCGTCGCCCTGTCTGCGCCGGGTGCGGCGGCTGGAGGAGGCGGGGCTGATCCGCGGGTACACGGCGATCGTGGACCAGGCGGCGTTCGGGCTGCCGATCACGGTGTTCGTCCGGATCCGGCTGGAGCGGCACACCGCGGAGTCGGTACGGGTGTTCGAGGAGCACGTCGCCGGGATCGAGCACATCCAGGACTGCTACCTGATGACGGGCAGCAGCGACTACCTGCTGCGGGTGGTGATCGAGAACCTGGAGGCGTACGAGCAGTTGGTCCGCGACCGGGTGCACGCGATCCCGGGCATCGCGGCGATCGAGTCGAGCTTCGCGTACAGCCGGGTGAAGCAGTCCCGGATCTTCCCGCGGCCGACGCCGCCGAAGCCCTCGCACTGGCCGAGCTCCTGAGACCGACCGGAGATCCCCTTTGAGGCGAATGCCGTTCGCTCAAAGGACGCTCAGATCCGGATAACGATCGCGTCAACGGATTGACCCCGATCTGTTCGCTGATGCCCCTTTTGTCCAATTCTTCCGGTGACCTGCGCCACATTCTGCTCCCCGGAGCGCCCCGCCCCCTGTGATAGACCTGCACTTCCGCTGCCGGGCGCCACCCCTGCCCGAGCAGTGCGCTTGGCCGGCGGACCGCCGGTAGCAACTCCATCCACATCCGGGGGGATCGTGATTCGCTCCGCGGCCACCGGGTCGCGGGACGCGCATGGAGAAGGGCGCACCACCATGGCCTCTGTGCAGGTCGACAAGCACAGCACCAACACCCCCGAAGAGGGGTACGAGCGCGGCCTCAACAGCCGCCAGGTCCAGATGATCGCCATCGGTGGCGCGATCGGCGTGGGCCTCTTCCTGGGAGCCGGCGCGAACATCGCGAAGGCCGGTCCCAGCCTGATCCTCATGTACGCCCTCGCCGGCGTGATCGTGTTCTTCATCATGCGGGCACTCGGCGAACTGCTGCTCTACCGCCCGGTCTCGGGCTCCTTCGCCGAGTACTCCCGCGAGTTCCTGGGCCCGTTCTTCGGGTTCGTGACCGGCTGGACGTACTGGCTCATGTGGGTGGTCACCGGCATGGCCGAGCTGACCGCCGCCGCGATCTACGTGAACTTCTGGTTCCCGCAGATCCCGCAATGGGTCACCGCACTGGTCTTCCTGGTCGTCCTGTACGTGGCCAACCTGATCTCGGTGAAGCTGTTCGGCGAGATCGAGTTCTGGTTCTCCATGGTCAAGGTCACCGCCCTGGTCGGCATGATCGTGATCGGCCTCGGCGTCGTCACCTTCGGCTTCAGCGCGGCCGGCGACACCGCCGCCGTCTCCAACCTCTGGGCGTTCGACGGGCTCTTCCCCAAGGGCGTCGGCTCCAGCCTGATGACGCTCCAGGGCGTCATGTTCGCCTACCTCGCCGTCGAGCTGGTCGGCGTCACCGCGGGTGAGTCGGAGAACCCCGAGAAGACCCTGCCCAAGGCCATCAACACGCTGCCGTTCCGCATCATCGTCTTCTACGTCGGTGCGCTCAGCGTGATCCTGATGGTGGTCAAGTGGACCGAGTTCGAGGCCGGCGTCAGCCCGTTCGTGGCCGCCTTCTCGAAGATCGGCATCCCGTTCGCCGCCGCGATCGTCAACTTCGTGGTGCTGACCGCCGCGCTCTCCTCCTGCAACTCCGGCATGTACTCCACGGGCCGGATGCTGCGCGACCTGGCCGCCAACTCCGAGGCCCCCAAGGCCCTCGGCCGCCTCTCCTCCAGCAAGACCCCGGCCGTCGGCATCACCCTGTCCGCCGTCCTGATGGGCATCGGCGTGGTGCTCAACTACGTCGTCCCGGAGAAGGCGTTCGGCTACGTCACCTCGGTCGCCACCGCGGCCGGCATCTGGACCTGGCTGATGATCCTGATCAGCCACATCCGCTACCGCCGCGCGGTGGTCGCCGGCCGGCTCCCGGCCTCGTCCTTCCCCGCCCCCGGCGGCTCGGTGTGCAGCTGGATCGCGGTCGCCTTCCTGCTGATGGTGACGGCGTTCATCGCCATCGACCCCGACAGCCGCATCTCGCTGTACGTCGGCGCCGGCTGGGCCGTCTGCCTGGCGGTCGGCTGGGCGCTGCTGAAGCGCCGCGGCACCGCCACCCCGGTCGCCGGGGCGGACGCCGAGCAGCAGCTCGAAACCGCGGGCCGCTCCGCGGGCTGAGCGCGCCGCGACCCGTAGGGAACGAGGGGAGGACCCCGGCCGCCCGGCCGGGGTCCTCCCCTTCGTGCAGCCCGGACGCGCGTGCAGCCCCCGGCGCGCCGTTCGATCACGCCGTGCCGTGCGATCATGGCGCGCATGCCGAAGCCCCAGTCCCTGTCCGAGGTCCGCGAGCGCATCGACGCACTCGACGCCGACCTGGTCGAACTGCTCGCCCGCCGTCAGGAGCTGGTCCGCGCGGCGGCCGGGTTCAAGGGCGACGAACAGGCGGTGCGCGCCCCCGACCGGGTGGAACGGGTCGTGGCCGCCGCCCGGGCCCGGGCCGGAGCGGCCGGACTCGCCCCGGAGGTCGCCGAGGCCGTCTGGCGCGCCATGGTCGGCGCCTTCGTCGACCTGGAGCTGGCCGAGCACCGCCGCGGACGCCCCACCGCTGCGCCCGTCACCCCTGGATGATCTCCACCTCGTCGATGACGATCCGCTTGCCGTCGACGACCGCCCACGCCTGCCCGCCGTGCTCCTCGATCGCCTTGTCGAACGGCCGCTGGTGCTTGTCCAGGCCCGCGCCCGCGGTCTTGACCTCCAGCGCCCGGTAGTTCCCGTTCGGCTTGAGGACCAGGCCGTCGAACTTGCGGTACTCGCCCAGCTTGGCCGCCTCCGCGGGGGTGAGCTTCGCCCGCGCCTCCGGCGACAGCCGCGCCCGCACCTGCCGGGTGTCGACCGTGACCTTCTGCCGCTTGGCGTACTCCTCCAGGGTCTGCTGCTCGGTCCGCCGCGAGACCCGGTCGCCGCCGTTGCCCGAGGTGTACTTGCCCCGGCTGTCGCGGCCCTGCGCCCGCCCCGGATCGCCGCCGCGCAGCCCCGGGTGCTTGGCCGGGAAGCGGATCCGCAGGCTGTTGTACAGCGCGTGGTCGACGTCCTGCAGCAGCTGGAGGTACTTCGCCTCCAGCGCCCGCAGGTCCGTCTGCAGGGCCAGCAGGCCGCTGGTCAGCCGCTGCGCCTCGGTGTCCAGCCGCGCCTTCTCCCCGGTGAGCCGCTGCGCCTCGGCGTCGAGCTCCGCCCGCTCGGCCAGGCCCGTGGCGGCATCGGCCTCCAACCGGGCCTTCTCGCCGTCGAGCTGCGCCTTCTCCGCGTCGTACGCCGCCGCCTCGGCCGCCTGCCGGGGCAGGACGAAGACGTGCGGCTTGGCGTTGTGCGCGGTGATGCGCCCGCGCAGCTCCTCGACCTTGGCGTTGTGCGCGGTGACCCGCCGGCCGTGGGCGGCGGCCCGGGTGCCGTGGTCGGCGGACTTCGCGGCGAGGGCGGTGCGCTTCTGCTCCAGCGCCTTCACCTCGGCCGCGAGCGCCGTGGCCCGGGCCGACAGCTCGCCGCGCCGCCGGTTGTAGTCGGCGGCGTCGTCGTTGACCTTGACCGGGAAGCCGCTGTCCGGCTGGACCGGTGCCGGGAACCCGGTGGGATCGGGTGCTTCCGGGTCGGCGGCCGGAAGGCCCGGGGCCCCGGCCGCGGCGGCCGGGGCGGCCGGGGAGATGCGGCCGTCGGCGTTCGGGGCGGCGGCGGCCGGGGGAGTGGTGAGCGGCAGCAGGGCCAGCGCCAGCCCGAGCGCGAACGCCCTGCCGATCGGCAGCCGCCGCCACCGGCGGTCGGCGGCGGGACTCCCGCTCGCTGTCCCACGGGCGGCGGGACTCCCGGTCCCCGTCCCACGGGCGGCGGGGCGCGCGGTCATCCGGTCACCCGCTCGGCCATCCGCTCCGCCACCTTGGCGGCGGCCTGCCGCCCGTCGCCGGCCCCGCACACCGCCGCCTGGAGCACCACGCTGCCCTTCAGCCGGGCGTGGCGGTAGCAGGCCCAGCCGTCGCCGGCGTCCTGGGCCGCGGTCCAGGCCAGCGCGTCACCGGTGGTGCCGGAGGAGTCGGCCGAGTAGACGGAGTACGTCCACCGGGTGGTCTCGCCGTCCTGGTCGGTCCGGACGGCGGTGGTGCAGCCCTTGACGCCCTCGGCGAGGGTCTTGAACACCGCGGCCGCGTGGCCGGCGCTCGGGTACACCCCGAGCACCTGGGTCACCGCGTGGTCGGCGACGGTGTCGGAGTCCTGGTAGGAGGCGGAGAGGAAAGCCGTCCAGCCGCGCGCGTACACGGCCTGCGAGGCAGGCCCCACGGCGGCGGAGCAGTTCGCGGGTTCGGCGGTCAGGGCGGGCGGCGGCTCGCTCACCGAGTCGCCGGACGTGAGGGTGGAGCCGATCAGCCGGCTCACGTCGTCCAGGCCGAGGAGCTGGGCCTGGACGGTCCCCGCGACCACCTTGGTCCGAGGGGAGCCGTCGGACGCCCTCGACCAGAACCACCACCCGGCCGCCGCGCCGAGCACCAGGACCGCCGCGACGGCGGCGGCGATCACCGCCTTCCGCCGCTTCGGCGGCGGAACCATCGACTCGGCCACCCCGGGACCCCCTCGCATCGCCAACTGGTCGTGCCAGCAGTATCGGTGACGGTGCGTCGGTGCGCAGCGGTTTCGTCCTGTCATGTCACGGCAGGCACCGCGAGGTGCTACGGAGGCGCTGGGCGAGGTGCTACGGAGGCGCTGGGCGGGGTGCTACGGAGGTGCCGCGCAGGCGCCGCGCGGGGTGCTGCGGAGGTGCGTGCGAGGGGCCCGGAGGGGAGCGGCCGGCGGGGCGGAGGGGCGTGGGCGGGGCGGATCCGGCGCGCCCGACACGGGTCGGGGTGTTGCCGACGGCGCCCAGGCTCGTTGTTCCCGGTGTGAGTGCTGAACACCGGCCGTCCGGCGGCCACCGCGATGAAACGATTCTGCAGGACCCCCGTCTGCTGGAGGAGTGCCCGCTCTTCGCCCTGCTCGCCCATGCCTGGAGCAGCGCCGGCCGCACCGTGCCGGGCCAGGCCGACCCCGAGTGGCAGCGCCTCGCCGCACCACCGGTCTTCCGTCCGTACCCGGACGGCACCGCCCCGGGGCCGCCCCCGCCCGCGGGTCCGGACGGCCGGTCGGCGGCCCCGCCCGCCCACCACCGCCCCGGACGGGCCGCCCGGCGCACCGTGATCGTCGGAGGCCGCCCGTGAGCTCCGAGGAGCACCCGCGCGTACCGGCGCAGCGCACCAGCGCCGGGGGCAGTGTGATGCCGCTCGACCTGTGGGCCGTGGTGGCGCCCGGGCTGAGCGTCCTCGTCCGGGCCCGCCTCCGCTACGACCCGGCCGAGCCGTACGCGGTCTTCCTCGACTGCCACACCGACCTCGGCCGGCCGATCACCTGGACGTTCGCCCGCGACCTGCTCGCCGCCGGGACGAAGGGCCGGTCGGGCACCGGCAGCGTCCGCATCCACCCCGCCGCGGACGGCGGCTCCGAGGCGCTGCTCATCTCGCTGACCGGCGAGGGCCAGACCGTCGTGCTCCGGGCGCCGACCGCCCGGGTGCTGGCCTTCCTCGCCGACACCGAACGCGTGGTGCCGTTCGGACGCGAGCACGGCCGTCTCGACCTGGACGGGCTGCTCCGGCGCCTGTGCGGTCACGAGCTGCCGGAGGCGGAGTCGTGACGGACGGGCGCCCGCGCGGCGCGGCGGGCGCCGGGGCGGGCCGGGCAGTGCGCGCCGGAGTGCACGCCGGGGTGGGGCGTGCGGGCGCCGGTGCGGCGGGCACCCGCGCGGCCGGCGGGGCACCGGGCCGACCTGCCGGTCCGGCGCAGTCGGGGGACGATGGAGGGAACCCGCACCCCTGGACGACCGGAGGCGGGGCGGCTCCCTTCACTGCGGCACGGGGAGGAGGGCTTGGCATGGGCGAAGCCGAAGCGTTCCGGGCCGGGCCGGATCCCCCGCAGCCGGCCGGGCCGGCCCGGCCGACCGACCCGGGTCCGGCCCCGGACGCGCCCGCGCGGCCGCCGCACCGGCCCCCGGGCCCCCCGCCGGGCGGCGTCCCGACACGGCCCGCGGACCCGGTCCTGGAGCCGCCCCCCGACCCGGTCCTGGAGCCGCCCCCCGACCCGCCGCTGGAGCCGCCCCTGCCCGGCGGGCTGCTCGACCTGCTCGGCGTCGCGGCGATCCTGCTCGACGCCGACGGCCGGATCAGGCTGTGGAGCCCGCAGGCCCGGGAACTGTTCGGCTGGAGTTCCGAGGAGGCGCTCGGCCGACCCGCCGCCCAGCTGCTGATCGCCGAGGAGCACGTCGGCGACGTCCTCGACCTGTTCGCCACCGTGATGGCGAGCGGCGAGAGCTGGGCGGGCGTCTTCCCCGTCCGCTGCAAGGACGGCTCGACGCGCCTGGTGGAGTTCCGCAACATGCGGCTGCGGGACCGCGACGGCGCCCACTACGCCCTCGGGATCGCCGCCGACGAGGCCGTGGTGCGCGGGCTGGAACGCGACCTGGCGCTGTCCTCCCGGCTGGTCGCCCAGTCCCCGATCGGACTCGCGGTGCTCACCCCCGAGCTGCGCTACGTGCTGGTCAACCCGGCCCTGGAACGGATCAACGGCATCCCCGCCCGCCACCACCTGGGCCGCACCGTGCCCGAGCTGCTGCCGTCCCTGGACCTCGCCGGGATCGGTTCGGCGATGCGCGAGGTGCTCGCCACCGGGGAGCCCGTCCTCGACCGCTTCACCACCGGCCGCACCCCCGCCGACCCGGACACCGACCGCGCCTGGCTGGTCTCCTACTACCGGCTGGACGGCCCGGGCGGCCGCGTCATCGGGGTCGCGCTCTCCGTCGTCGACGTCACCGAACAGCACAACGCCGACCTGCAGGCCGCCCAGGCCCGCCGCCGGCTCGCCCTGGTCGCCCGGGCCTCCGCCCGTATCGGCACCACCCTCGACCTGGAGACCACCGCCCGCGAACTCGCCGACACCGTCGTGCCCGACCTCGCGGACATCGCCGCCGTCGACGTCCTCGACTCGGTGCTGGCCGCCCGCGCCACCCGGCTCACCCCCACCGGCCCGGCCCACTTCCGGGCCCTGGCCGTGCAGTCCGCCTACCCCACCGAGGCCGCCGACGCCGCCGACCCGGTCGGCGAGGTCGCCCGCTACGAGGCGGACCGCCTGGTCACCCGCTGCGCCGCCACCGGCCGGCCCGTCCACGTCCCGGTCGTCCGGCCCGAGGACTTCGCGCGGATCGCCCGCGACGACCGGGCCGCCGAGGTGCTCGCCCGCTGCGGGGTGCACTCCTACCTGGCCGTGCCGCTGATCGCCCGCGGCGAGGTGCTCGGCGCGCTGGACCTCAAACGCGCCCGCAACCCGCTGCCCTTCGACGCCGACGACGTGCTGCTCGCCGAGGAGTTGGCGGCCCGGGCGGCCGTCTGCATCGACAACGCCCGCTGGTACCAGACCCAGTTGCAGGCGGCCACCGCCCTCCAGCGCCACCTCCTGCCGCGCACCCCGCCGGACCCGCCGGGCCTGCGGGTCGCCTGCCGCTACCAGCCCGCCACCGCGCACGGCCACGTCGGCGGCGACTGGTTCGACGTCATCCCGCTGGACGCCGCCCTCCTCGACGCCGCGAGGCGCGGCGGCACCGCGGCGAACGGCACCCCGGCGGACGGCACCCCGGCGACCGCCACCGCGGGCACCGCCCTGGTGGTCGGCGACGTCATGGGCCACGGCATCAACGCCGCCGCCACCATGGGCCAACTGCGCACCGCCGCCCGCACCCTGGCCAGGCTCGGGCTCGACCCGGCGGACATCCTGGACGAACTCGACCGGCTGACCGACGACCTGGGGGAGGCCATCGCCACCTGCGTCTGCGCCGTCCACGACCCGGCGACCGGCCGCTGCCGGATCGCCCTCGCGGGCCACCTGCCGCCCGTGCTGCACCGCCCGGACGGCTCCGCGGTGCTGCTCGACCTGCCCGCCGGCGCACCACTCGGCACCGGCGGGCTCGTACCCGCCACCACCACCCGGCTCGAACTCCCGACCGGCGCCCGCCTGGTTCTCTACACCGACGGCCTGGTCGAACGCCGCGACGAGGCCCTCGACCAGCGGCTCGACGCCCTGGTCGAGGCCCTCACCGCCCCGGGGCCGGGCCGGGGTCTGGACGAGACCTGCGACCACCTGCTCGCCGTCCTCCCCGCGGCCGGCGGGCACGACGACATCGCCCTGCTGATCGCCGAGGCGACCGGCGCCCACCGCCGCTGAACGTGCGGGCCCGCCGGGTCCTGTCCGGTCGATCGTCGCGCGCCCGGCACGATCGGCCGGGCAGGGCCTACTCGCCGTCCCAGGGCACCGCGCTGAGGACGGCCCCGTTCTCGTGGCGGGCGTAGCGGCAGGTCGCCCAAGGGCCGAACTCGACCCGGGCGACGCCGTCGGCGCCGCGCAGGTCGGCCAGGCGGGCGTCGGCGGGCAGCCCGGCGGCGATCCGCGCCAGCACCGGGTCGCCGCCGGCCAGGGCGCCGGCCACGTCCAGGACGGGCAGGTCCACCGGGCGTTCCGCGGTCGGGTCCCAGCGGTCCGCGAAGGCCCGGCCGAAGGCGTGCGGCTCCGTCCCGGCGCCGTCCAGGGCGGCGCGCAGGCAGGCGGCCAGGTGGCGCAGCCACTCCTCCAGGGAGGGCGCCAGCAGCTGGGTGTCGGTGGCGTCCCAGAACACCAGCACCGGACCCCAGTGGCCGGTGGTGCGGTCCACGTCCACGTAGGTGTGGCCGTCGCCGTGGTCGGTGTAGAGGAAGCGGTGGCTGCCGACGCCGCCGGCGTGGTCCTGGTACCAGCTGACGTTGTACCCGTTGTAGAGGCCGGTGTCGTAGGCGTGGTCGAAGCTGATGTGCTCGGCGGGGACGTAGCCGTTGTCGGCGACCCGGCCGACCTGGATCCGGATCCCGCCGATCTCGCGGAACAGCGCCCGCAGGCCGTCCGGGACGGGCACCGCCCACGCGTCCATCCGCTCGTCGGTGATCCCCGCGTCGAACTTCACCAGCCCGTCCGATGCCCGCGCCACGTCCTGCAGCAGCGCTGCCACTTCCTGCGTCCCCGTCACTGACCGTTCCCCGTGCTCGATTCCCGTTCCCGGCGGATCCCCGCTCCGGAGGATCCGCCGCAAGGCTAGCGTCCGCGCCCGACATCCCCCGTCGGCCGACCGGGCGGGGGCCGGCGACGGCCGGGTTCCGCGGGCCCCCGCCCGCGGTCGGCCGCGGGGTGCCGTCCGCACGCGCCCCTGCCGGCAGCGTTCTCCAATCAACCGTCAATTCCCGCCCATTCACTGAATATTGTGCGCCGCAGCGGATTTCCGGCCGAAGGATTTCCGTCATGTACGCGGTCTTCCCCTCCGGATCATCGGCTGACAGGCTGGCCCGGGTTTTCCCGCAACGGAGGAGGCTTCTTGTCCCGGATATCCACGTCCCGCCTGTCCCATCTCGCCATGGCCGCCGCCTGCGCCTTCGCCCTCGTCGCCGGCACCGCCGCCGCGGCGACCGCGGCGCCCGACCCGGGTGCCGCGGCCGGGGCCGCCGAGCAGCGGGTCGACCCGGTCGCCTGGACACCCTGCAACCCGGATCCCACCAAGCCGGACCCCAAGATCTACGACTGCGCCGTCTACCCCGTCCCGCTCGACCACGCCGATCCCGACGGCGAGAAGATCGGCATCGCGATGCTGCGCCGCCGGGCCGGCGACCCCGCGAAGAAGATCGGCTCGCTGTTCCTCAACCCCGGCGGCCCGGGCGGCAGCGGCTACCTCTGGGCGACCACCACCCGGTTCGACCCGAAGGTGCAGGAACGTTTCGACCTCATCGGCTTCGACCCGCGCGGCGTCGCCCGCAGCAACCCGCTGCGCTGCTTCACCACCGCCGAGGAGGCCGACGGCGTCTTCGACCGGATGACCGGAGTACCCGTCACCCGCACCGAGATCGCCGACACCCTCGCCGCCAACCGCGACTACACCGAGGCGTGCGAGAACAACGCCGGCGCACTCCTGGAGCACATGTCCACGTACAACGTGGTGCGTGACCTGGACCGGATGCGCCGCGCCGTCGGCGACCGCCAGCTGAACTTCGTCGGCTTCTCCTACGGCACCCTGATCGGCGCCACCTACGCCAACATGTACCCGGACAAGGTGCGCGCGGTGATCGTCGACGGCAACGTCGACCCCAACCTGCGCCTGCACAACGGCCTGGAGTACGACCGCCAGCGCGCCGGCGGCTTCGAACTCGCCCTCGGCGAGTACCTGAAGCGCTGCAAGGCCGCCGGCGCACCGCGCTGCGCCTTCGGCGAGGGCGACACCCGCGCCAAGTTCGACGCGATCCGGGACCGGCTGCGCACCGGCCCGGTGGCCCTGCCCAACGGCGACCGGGTGACCCTGTCCAGCTTCACCAGCCAGGTCGCCAACGCCCTGTACGCGCAGAGCCGGCAGGCCCCGCTCGCCAAGTCGCTGCAGGCGCTGCACGACCTGGTCCGGCCGGCCGCGCCGAGCCTGGCGCCCGCCCAGGCCCCGGACGACGCCTACGTGCTCGCCAAGACCGTGCCGAACGCCCTGCGCGAGGCCCCGGCGGACACCCCTTACACCGCCGACGACTCGTACTACGGCGTCAACTGCCAGGACAAGCCGTACCCGTCGAGCCCGGGCCTGGTGCCGCTGGTGGCCCGCGCCTGGGAGCTGGAGTCGCCGACCTTCGGCCGCTACCAGGCCTTCGACGTGCCCGCCTGCGCCAGCTGGCCGGTGCCCGCGCGGGACGCCGAGCGCTTCACCGGCCCGTGGAACCGCCGCACGGCCAACCCGGTCCTGGTCGTCGGCAACACCTTCGACCCGGCCACCCAGTACGAGTTCTCCAAGCGCATGCAGCGCCAGCTCGGCAACGCCGCCCTGGTCACCGTCGACGTGGTCGAGCACTGCGCGATCGGCAAGAGCAAGGAGCTGAACGGCCTGGTCACCTCGTACCTGGTGGACAAGGCCGTGCCCAGGGCGGGCCTGGTCCTGAAGCCCGACGCGGACGCCTTCCCGCCGGTCGCCTGACGGCCGCAAGCACCCGCGCTCCGCGCGCACCCGAGCGCCCAGCGCGCGCCCACCCGAGCGCCCAGCGCCCGAACGACTGCCCCCGAGGCCACCCGGCCCCGGGGGCAGTCGGCGTTGGTGCGGGCCCCGGCGGCGCCCCGTCCGTACGCCCGTCCGTACGCCCGTCCGCAAGCCCCTCCGTACGCCCCGTCCGCGCTGCCCCGGGCGGGTGAAATCCCGACACCGACGGGTGAGGCGGGCATGCCGTCGGCGGCTACCGGGGGTTGGCTGGGGCCGACGTCTTGGAGAGGTTTCCGCATGGGGCGCACGGCTCGAATCGGTCGCTCCGCGGTCCGGTTCGTGGCCGCGGTGCTGATGGGCGCCCTGCTGGTGCTGCTCGCCGGGGCCGGCTCGGCCGAGGCGCTGCACCGCGCGGCCGACCGTGCCGCGACCTCCCAGGAGTCCCCCGCCCCGCTCCCGGCCGGCCCGATCGACGCCGACGGCTGCGCCCAGCCCGCCGAACGGCGGCGCGCGCCCGAGGCCGCGGCCGACCGGCCCTGCCGGGTGGTCCCCCTGCCGCCCCGCCGCTGCGGGCCCGTCGACGCCCCCGCCGACGGCCGGCAGGACGACCGGGCCGTCCCCGGGCCCGCGCCCGGGCGAGGGGTGGTCCTGCGCTGCTGACGGTGCCCGGCCGGGGCCCGTCCGGGCCACCGGTCCGCGCGTCCACCGTCGGTTCCCAGCACAGGAGTTCCACCATGCCGTACGACGTCTACTCCGCCATGGGCGCGCTGGTGCGCGCCGAGGCCGTCCGCACCGACACCGCCGCCAGGCCCGCCCCGGCGGCCCCGCCGGGCGCCCGGCCCCCCCCCCCCCCCCCCGCGGCGCCCCCCCCCCCCCGGCCCCCCCCCCCCCCCCGGCGGCCGGCGGGGGGGGGGCGCCCGCGGGGCGCGCGGGTGGC
>NZ_JBSGXP010000137.1:0-22970 GCF_053610105.1 Kitasatospora sp. NPDC054939
CCGCCGAACCGTGATCGCGGTTCGGCGGCGCGGCAGCTCAGGACGTGGTCAGGAGCAGACCGGTGGCGTGTCGCTCGCGTGCGCCGTGTAGACGGTGCGGGCACCGTCACTGGATTCGAGGGGCACGCTGATCGTGTCGTTGGCCGTCCACGGAGACCCGTTGAGGTCGAAGGTCCAGGTACCGGTGACCTTGCGGGAAATCTTCGAGAGCGTGACCCAGCCGTAGTTCCCCGGTGGCACGACGAACTTCGTCTGGTTGGCGACGCTCTCGGATCCCGTCCACACGTGTTTGTAGGAGACCTTGAGCTTGGCGGTCACCTTGGCGATCAGTGACCCGATCTCACCGGTCTCGAAGCCGACCTCGACCTCGCTGCCCATCTCGTTGGACCAGCCGGTGGTCTTCGTCAGGATGAACGTGTGCTCCAGCGGACCGGGCGTGTTGTTGTACCACGGTACCGACTCGCACGAGGTCGGCAGTGGGGCTGCCGGCCCCTCGGCCTGCATGGTCCAGGAGCAGGAGTCCGGTGCCGCCTGGCACCGCTTGGCCGCGTGGTCGACGGCGAGGTCGAGAGGCGTGATCCCGGGAGTGGGGTGCTGCCACCGGCTGAGGAGAAAGCTCCACTTCTGCTTGGCCGGCCCCCAGCAGTTGCCGACCACAACGCCCGATCCGGAACGGAAGTTCTCGTCCCAGGCGTCCAGGCATCGTCCGTCGGGCTTCTCGCGACCATCGGCCGACGGCGGGCCGCTCACTGCGACGACCGCGCCGACGAGCAGTTCGGCGCCGACCGGCGACTCGGCCATCAGGCCCTCTGCGCAGCTGAGCACCGCCCGTACCAGGGAGTGCGGGTCGGGCCGGGCCGGCAGGTCCACCCGCCGCTCGGCGCTCACCGGCCGGACGAGGCTGCCGACAGACCCGGTCGCGGGTGACGCCGAGCTTGCGAAGAGTGCGGGCGACGTGGTGCTCGACCGTACGCGGTGACAGGCCCAGCGCGTGGGCGATGTCCCGGTTGCCGGCGCCCGTGGCGAGCAGCTCGGCGACCTGCTGCTCGCGGGGCGACAGCGCGTCGCCATAGCCCCGGCGGCCCGGCTCGGCCGGGTGGGTTCGCGCCCACGGCCGCAGCGCCCGCTCGCAGTTCAGGGCGTCCTGCGTCGCGCCGAGGCGGGTGAACACGTCGAGGGCCTCCCGCAGGTCGTGGGTGGCGAGCGCCGGGCGGCGCGGGTCGGTGGCGAGCCTCAGCCGGCCGATCCGTTCGGTGATCCGGGCCGCGGTGTGCACCCGTCCGATCGCCTGGAACTGGATCCGGGCGCGGTCCAGGTGGGCGAGCGCTCTCCCGGGGTCGGGCGCCGCGGTGAGCAGCCCCCGCGCCCACTGCACGTCGCCGGCCATCCCCGGGGCGGTCAGGCCCTCGATGCCGTGTTCCGCGTCCTCGGTCAGCTGTCGCGCCCCATCGGTGTGCCCGCAGGTCAGCGCGGCGTCGACCGCGATCGGGAGCGCCACCACGGGTCCGAGACGCCGCCACGCCCCGGCGGCGTCGCCCGCCATCAGGTCGAGCCGGGCGAGCGCGACCACGGCGTCCGGCACCACGTCGAAGTCCGGGTTCTCCTCCAGGTCGGTGACGAGGGCCCCCAGACTCGCGCGGGCGGTTTCCGCCCGGCCCTGCGCGGTGTCCAGCACGGCCGCCGCGGTCTCCAGGCAGAAGCCGAAGGTCGGCTCGGTGGTGTTCCGCAGGAGTTCCTCGATCCTCGCGCCCAGGCCGTGCCAGCGCCCGGTCGCGAGGTCGAGCTGCACCCGCACCAGCCGGCAGAAGTCCTCCAGCAGCAGGTAGTCGGTGCGCCGGGCCAGCTCCTCGGCCTCGGCCAGGAGCGCGGCCGCCTCGTCGTCGCAGCCTCGGGCCGCCTTGCCGTAGGCCGCGTTGAAGACGCCGCGGGCGCAGTGGCGCAGGAACCCGGGGCCGCCTGCCTGCGCATCTCCCATGGGCGCCTCCACACCTGCAGTCGGGACCCCATCCTCCCACCCCCCCCGGCACCCCACCAGCACCACGATCACGCCACGAGACCCTGGGGGGCGCCGGCGCGAGGCGACGGACCCGGCCGGCGCGCGGTGCAGGGATGGACGGAGATCCGTACCCGATTGCGCCGCCCGGATGCGCCGGGGCAGCCCTCGGTGGCGAACGGGCACGTCCGCCGCGGGGGGCTCCCGCTGCGTTGCGGGGCGGTCGGTGCTCGGCACCAGTGGGAGCACGCCGGCGCCCGCCCCGTGGCACGGGCCCGGCCCGGCCCGGCCCGGCCCACCGGAGGCTTGGTCCGGTGGGCCGGGCGTCGTGCGTCGGCGTTGGAGAGGGTGTCAGGCGCTGCGCCGGCTCCACCGCTGGCGCGGGTCGCCCTGGTCGCAGCGGTCGATGGTCAGCTGGGTGCCGGCGGCGATCGCGTAGCCCGGCTCGTCGAACCGCTTGGCGGTCGGGACCTGGAGGCAGCGTCCCGAGACCGGGTTGTACAGGGTGCCGATCTGTGCGATCCACTCCTGGTTCGAGCCGCCGTGGCAGTCCCAGAGGACCACCTTGGAGCCGCCGGCGACCCCGCCGCGGTAGACGTCCAGGCACTTGCCGTTGATGCGGACGGTCCGGTCGGTGCCCACGGTCCACTTCTGGGCGGTGCCGCCGTCGCAGGCCCAGTTGCGCACGGCGGTCCCTTCCGGGCTGCTGGGCCCGTTGCCGTCGAGGCAGCCGATGACGTTGTTGCCCCAGTCGGTGAGCGTGATCGGGCCGGTGACGGCCGTGGGCGAGCCGAGGGGGGTGACCGTCAGGTTGTCGAACCGGTCGTTGCGGTAGCCGTCGCCGCCGAGCCCGACCATCCCGGTGGTGAAGGAGGTGTCGGTGGCCGAGCCGACGGTGGTGCCGTCGATGGCGGCGGTCAGCGTGGAACCGTTGACGGTGAGGGCCAGGCGGTGCCAGGTACCGGTGCCGAGGGCAGGGACGGTGCCGCTCTTCAGGACGGTGGTGTGGCCGTCGTTCGGCGTGCCGTCGCTGTCCCTCCTGGACCGGACGATGGACCAGGCGCCGGTGTCGGACACCTGGAGGTAGTAGCCGTCGAAGAGCCCGGGGTGCCAGCCCTGGTAGCCCGTGCGGGCCATCAGTCGCGTCGAGCCGGCCTTCTGGAGCAGGGCGTCGGCGGCGACGGTGTAGTCGGTCCAGCTCAGGTCGCCGCCCATGGTGTACGGGTGGTCGACGTCGTGGCCCTCGTTCCAGACGATCGGCTTGACCTGCGCCCGCTGGGTGAGGCACCGCCCGGTGCGGCCACCGGCGCAGGGGGTGGCCTCGTAGGCGCCCTGCTGCTGGGAGAGGTAGCGCGGCTGCTGGTCGAGGACGGTGCTGTCGAAGTTGTCGGAGTACGGGAGGGGGACGGTTGCAGGCATGGGCACGACGGTGGTGGCCTTGCCCTGGCCGGTGGTGGTGGTCAGCGTGTAGACGTGGCCGGGCTTGACCTTCAGGGTGTAGGAGCCGTTGACGGGGACGATGTCCGCCTGGCGTTCGAGGTTGGTGGTGGAGTTGGTGTCGTTGACGTTGGTGGCCCACACGCGGACGGGGCCGGAGGACAGGCGTTCGAGACGTTGAGCCGGACCGTCTGCTCGACGGTGGCGGTGGTGGTCTCGATGACGGTGGAGTAGTCGGAGCCGGTGGGCGACTTGAGCGTCACGAACGTGCCGTTGCTCTCCACGCCGCCGAGGTAGCCGGAGCCCTTGTCGAGGAACTTCCAGCCGGGCGAGGTGAACTGGGTGATCTGCGCGGTCGCCCAGGTGTTCTTGCCCACGGTGTAGGTCCCGGACGCGGGCTGGTTGGCCAGCACGAGGCCGGCGGTGTTGTACGGCTGGTTAGGGTAGATCGCCGCGACCACGGGCCAGTTGAGGTGGGCGGTGAGCCGCCCGTCGATGTAGCCGCGGGTGAAGGTGCGGATCAGCGGCGCGGCACCGGAGAAGAGGTCCTGCGAGCCGTTCTCGCCCGCCCACAGCGGCTTGCCGGAGTTGCGCGCGTCGGCGTCGACGGGGCACGAGTAGGCCTCGCCGCCCGTCCCGCCGCCGCCGTTGCCGCCCTCGCACGGGTAGTGGGCACTGACGACCGACACGGCCTTCGCGAACTCGGGGTCGCGGATGACGTCGGTCGCGGTACAACGTGCTCGTGAACAACTCGGCGGCGGCGATCCACCTGGCCAACGCCTCCGGCGCCACCACCCGGTTCCACAACAACACGGTGCACAACACCGCACCGGAGGTGATCAGGCAGGACAAGGCCGGCGGCGCCAACAGGTTCGAGAACAACATCTTCCACACCACGCACTCCGGCGCCTCGATGTTCGAGGACAGTGGCACCACGTACGACCACAACCTCTACAGCGGCGCGAGCCCGGACGTACCCACCGGCGAGGACAACGAGGTCGTGGCGGCCGACCCGAAGTTCGTCAACCCCACCGCGAGCAGCGCCACCCCCACCGGCGCCACCCGTCCGTACCTGGATGCCGGCCTCAACTGGCGGATCCGCCCCGACTCGCCCGCCGTCCGGGCCGGCCTCGCCATCGCCGACAACGGCGGAGCGGACTACGACGGCACGGCACTGCCCCCCGCCCCCGACCTCGGCGCCCTCCAGCACGTCATCGTCGGCGACACCTTCGACGCCCTGCCCACCGGGGCACTGGCGAGCGGAACCAACGGGTGGACGGTCGTCTCCACCGGCAACAAGGTCGAGGTCACCGGCACCCCCGGCTCCACCGACCGGAGCGTCAAGCTGACCAGGGGGCAGGACACCGGCGGCCTGCCGGGCACCAACCTGACCCGCACCTTCCCCGAACCGCTCACCGGCACCGTCACCTTCGAGGCCGACGTGATGCGCAACGACAACACGACCAAGGGCGACTACTTCGGCCTGCCCTACCTGTACAACAGCGCGAACGAGCAGGTCATCAGCGTCGGGTTCTTCGAGCGCAAGATCGTCGCGTACTCGGGGACCACCCGCCGTGACATCATGCCCTACACACAGGGCACCTGGTACCACGTCAAACTCGTCGTCGACACGACGCGGCAGCGCTTCGACCTCTTCATCGACGACGAGCGCGTCCTGACCGACGCACCGTTCCGCACCCAGGCCCCCGGCATCGCGCGCATGGCGTTCTACGCCAACGGCGGGAACTTCGGGAGCGCTCACGTCAACAACGTCAAGGTGCACTGACGACCCCGCACCCACCGATCGCCCGGTCCGCCGCCCCGGGGAGGCGGACCAGGCGATACCGGCGAACCGGCCCGCGAGCCGGTGACCAGAGTCGTTCGTCATCAGGCCGATTCTGGACCTCGGCAGGGCTCGGAGGGTTGAATCGGGCTGGTTCGAAGAGGTCTCGACGAGTGGGGTTGCTGTGGTGGCGAGGAACGGCAGGCGGCGTCTGCTGCTGGGTGCGGTGCTGGTCGTGACGGTCCTCGCGAGTGCCGGGGTCTACTGGTTCCAGCCCTGGAAGCTGTGGACGGACGAGAGGATCAGCGACGCCCTGCCGCACGCACCGGCGCCTTCGGCCACGGGGACCGCGACCACCGGCACACCCACCACCGGTACACCCACCACCGGGCTCCGCACCATCGCCGGCGGATCGCTGATCAGCCACGAGCACACCACCACCGGCTCGGTGAAGGTCCTTCAGCTCCCCGACGGGTCCCGCACACTCCGGCTGGAGAACCTCGACACCAGCAACGGCCCCGACCTCCGCGTCTGGCTCACCGACGCGCCCGTGAAGGAAGGCCCGGGAGGCTGGCGGGTGTTCGACGACGGGAAGTACGTCAGCCTCGGCAAGCTCAAGGGGAACAAGGGCGACCAGAACTACCCGATCCCAGCCGATCTCCCGCTCGACGACTACACCAGCGTGACCATCTGGTGCGACCGCTTCGACGTCTCCTTCGGCGCCGCCGAGCTCAGCCGCACCTGATCCGTTGGCTACGCGGGCGGGCGAGACGGCAGGTCGTGATCACTGACCACTGCACCATGGCTGCGTGGTGTTCGGGCAGCCGCTCGTAGTCGCGCACGCAGCGGCGTCGGCGGCCGATCCACGCCAGGCTCCTCTCGACGACCCGACGACCCGACGACGCGCAATACAACACGGCCCTCGGCGCCGTCGCTGCGCCTGCCGACCTCGGCGGTGAGCGACAGGACATCCCTCGCCCAGGTCACGAGCCTGCCTGCGTCGCCGCCGTCGGCCCACCCGTGCCGGACGTGGTGGTGGATCAAGCACCCGCGTCCGCCACCTGTCGCCAGAGGTTCTCGGTCAGGCGCAGGACAGCCGACACCGGACCCGGGCCCGGGCCGCCGTCTCCGCTGGCCGGAATCGTTTCAGAATTGGTCCAGTCCACTGCGGCAGCCGCGCCCGTGGAGCAGGCCTCTCGGCCGGGGCCGCGGCGAGGCGTGCTCGACGAGGGCGCCGGCGATCGAGCACGCCGGGCCGGTGTTGACAGATGTCGCCTCCCGGCGCAGGGCGAGGCACCGCGCCGGGCCTCGATACGCGGAGGTTCATCGGGCGTCAACGGCCGTGCGCAATCCTGCGCGATTCAGCCGAGTTCCAATCAACTATTGACCCGGTTCCGAACATTGCGTTGCACTGGTGCCAGTTCAGCTCTGCCCTCTGCACGTGTGCCAGGGCTGTCGGGGTCTGTGTCGGCGACCCCGTCCCGCCCACCAGTCCGGCGTCGATGCGGCCGCCAGGGACCGGGCCTTCAGCCCAGCCGACCCGTTCCGGCCCCGCCCGGCACCTCCGATCCCCCGCACCCCGGGTCTCCCCCGCCTGCCCCTTGGAGCTCCCCGTGAGACTGCTCAGGCTGTTGACCGTGGCCGTCTGTACCGCGGCCGCCCTCGTCCTCCCCGGTTCGGCGTCCGCCGACAGTGCCGCCGCCACCTCCGCCGCCAACACCGCTGCCGCCACCGCCGCGCCGCCGCAGACCGTACCCGCGCTGCGCCAATGGACTCCCGGCAGCGGCTCGTTCACCTTCACCACCGGGAGCCGGATCGTCCTCGATCCCGCCTACAGCGCCCAACTCGCCGACGACGCGGCCACCTTCGCCGACGACCTCGGTCAACTGCAGGGCCGCAGCGTCCCGGTGACCGTCGGCACCCCCGGTTCGGGAGACATCGCCCTCACCCTCGGCGAGGACTCGCTGCCCACCGAGGGCTACCGGCTGACCGTCGCATCGGCGATCACCGTCCGGGCCGGCACCAGCACCGGCGCCTTCAACGGCACCCGGACGGTCCTCCAACTGCTCCACGGGTCGGCCACCGTACCGGCCGGGACGGCGCTCGACTGGCCGACCAAGGCCGAACGCGGGCTGATGATCGACCAGGGCCGGAAGTTCTTCACCGTCGACTGGGTGAAGCGGCACATCAAGGAGCTGGCCTACCTCAAGCTCAACTACTTCCACTTCCACCTGTCGGACACCTACGGCTTCCGCCTGGAGAGCTCCAGCCACCCCGAGATCGTCTCCGCCGACCACTACTCCAAGCAGGACATCGCCGACCTGGTCGCCCTCGGGCGGAAGTACCACGTCACCATCGTCCCCGAGATCGACACCCCCGGGCACATGAACCCGATCCTCGCCGCCCACCCCGAACTCGCGCTGCGGAACAGCTCCGGCACCGTCGATCCCGCCTTCATCGACCTCTCGATGCCCGGCGCCTACACGCTGATCAAGGACCTGCTCGACGAGTACCTGCCGCTGTTCCCTGCCCCCTACTGGCACATCGGCGCCGACGAGTACGTCGACGACTACAGCCGCTATCCGCAGCTGCTGGCCTACGCCCGCGCCCACTACGGCGCGAACGCGACCGCCAAGGACGCCTACTACGGCTTCGTCAACTGGTCCGACGCGCAGGTGCGGGCCGCCGGCAAGACCACCCGGATGTGGAACGACGGCATCAAGGCCGGCGACGGCACGATCGCTCCCGACGCCGGCATCGTGGTCGAGTACTGGTACGACTACGGCCTCACCCCCCAGCAGCTGGCCGCCGCCGGACACCGGGTCGCCAACCAGTCCTGGACCCCGACCTACTACGTGCTCGGTGGTGCCAAGCCCGACACCAGGTGGATGTACGAGACCTGGACGCCCGACCTCTTCCAGGGCGGCCGGACCCTCGCCGACCCGACGAAGAACCCCGGCTCACTGATTCACGTCTGGTGCGACAACCCCAACGCCGAGACCGAGGACCAGATCGCCGCCGGCATCATGTACCCGCTCCGCGGACTCGCCCAACAGACCTGGGGATCGCCCAAGTTGACGGCCACCTACGCCTCCTTCGTCCCGATCGCCGCCGCCGTCGGCCACAACCCCGCCTGGCCCGGCACCGGCCAGCCCGGCAACCTGGCGCGCAACCGGCCGACCACCGCCTCCAGCACCGAGACCGCGGACTTCCCCGCCGCCCTCGCCACCGACGGCGACGGCGCCACCCGCTGGTCGAGCACCTACAGCGACCCGCAGTGGCTGCAGGTCGACCTGGGCTCGACACAGACGGTCAACCGGGTCGTTCTGCGCTGGGAAACCGCGTACGGCAAGGCCTTCCGGATCCAGGTCTCCGACGACGGCACCACCTGGCGCACCATCCACTCCACCACGAACGGCACCGGCGGCCTCCAGGACCTCACCGGCCTGACCGGCTCCGGCCGCTACCTCCGGATGTACGGCACCGCGCGCGACACCTCCTGGGGCTACTCGCTGTACGAGATCGAGGTCTACGGGCCCCCGCCGAGCGGTACCCGCACGCCCACCGCGCACACCGCAACGGCGGGCGCCCCGGCTTCCGGCTGACCACACCCGCCCGGTCGGGCCACCGGCCCGTGCTCCGCCGCCCGGTTGACGGCGGAGCACGGGCCTTCGCTCACCGTGGGTCCCCGGCGGCACGGGCCGGCTCATCGAGGAGCTGCGCTACCACCCGGCGGGGAACGTCCTGCTCGGCGACCTGGAGCGCGAGCCCACCTTCTTCACCTGCGAACTGAACGCCGCCACCAGGTGGTGGCGGCACTGCCCCGCGAGAGCGACGACATGCGGGTGCTCCAGGGCACGGTGGCCTTTCTCGGCACACGTGCCGTGGGTGCACTCGCCGTCGGCAACGACCGGCCGGCCGCGGCGGCCCTCGCCGAGGAGAACGCGATGGCGGCGCGCACCCGCATGCAGATGGCGGACCTGTACATCCACACGGCGCCGACCGCCGTCAAGCGGTCGGCGCCGGTCTTCCGACCCACCCCTAAACGGCCTGATCGGCGGGGGTCGGTGCTTCCGTGCGCTTGGCCTGCAGGAGCTGCCGGCGCTTGTCGTCCTTCGCCCAGGTGTACGAGCCGGGCTTGCCCGCCTCGCTCGTCAGCTGCTTGACGGTGTGCTTGCAGATGAACTCCTTGAGCGCCGCGCCGGGGCGCCCACCGAGGTGGAGCCGCTTCGCGGTGTCGGCCTTGTCGGCGAACTGGAAGATGCCGGCGTTCCGTCCCAGGCTGATGCACTGACCGGCGAACCCGAGGTTGATGGGCGCGGGCTGTTCACCCGCGATCCGGCTGAGCACCGTGTCGGCGGCGTGGGCGCCCAGCGGGCCGGCGGCCTGGCAGCTCATGCGGAACGGCAGGTCCGACGGTGCCGCCGAGTCCCCGGCCGCGACGATGCGCGCGTCGTCCACGCTCGTCAGCGTCTCGTCCGTGAGCAGGCGGCCCAGCACGTCGGTGGTCAGCCCGCTGCGCGCGGCCAGGTCCGGCACCCCGAAGCCGGCGGTCCAGATGGTCACCGCGCTCGGCAGCTCGCGGCCGCCGTCGAGTCGCACGGCATCGCCGGTCACGGCCGTCACCCGCGCACCGGGGCCGTCGAGCACGGTCACTCCGAGCCCGGCCAGGCGCCTGGCGACCGCGCGCCGGCCCCGGGGGTGCAGGTACGGGCCGAGGACACCGCCGCACACCAGGGTCACCTTCCGGCCCGCCTCCGCCAGCTCGGCGGCGGTCTCGATGCCGGTCGGACCCGCCCCGACCACCGTCACCGCGGCCGTGGCGGGCGCGGCGTCCAGGACCGGCCGCAGCCGCTGCGCCTCCTCGAAGGTGGCGAGCGGGTGGGCGAACTCCGCCGCCCCGGGAACCTGCGGGTCGGTGCTGGTGCTGCCCACCGCGTAGACCAGGTAGTCGTAGCGGACCGCGCCGCCCGACGCCAGCTCCACGCTGCGCCCGGCGGCGTCGATCCGGGTCACGGTGTCGGCGACCAACCGGACGCCCTCCCCCAGGACTTCCCGGTAGTCGACGACCGCGTCGTGGGTTCCGCCCGCCAGTTGGTGCAGACGGATCCGCTCCACGAAGGTGGGGCGTGCGTTGATCAGCGTCACGGTCACATCGCCGCGCCGGGTCAGGCGATTGGCTGCCATGACTCCGGCGTACCCGCCGCCGATCACGACCACGTCGGTGTTCTCGTTCATGGCGTCTCCTCCGCTTTCAGGGTTTGCACTCAAGACACCGGTGACCCGCTCCCTGTGACAGCCACGTCCGTGTGGCCTGCCCCACAAAGAGAACTCACATCGATGCATTCACTGCACTGCTGTGCAGCGACTGCATGAAGGTATACTCAGCTCCTGAGGGGCCGTCAAGCCCCGGCCGGACCCGACCGACCTGGGAGCGACAGTCCACGATGACCAGTGACGACCCAGTACGCCGCGGTCGCGACGCGCAGCGCCGCCGCACCCGCAAAGCCATCGTCGAGGCGGCGGTCCGGCTGAGCGCCGGAGGGGCGACGCCGTCCGTCGACGAGATCGCGGCCGCCGCCGACGTCTCGCGTCGCACGGTCTACGCGTACTTCCCGAGCCTCGACCACCTGCTCATCGACGCGACCGCCGGTGCGCTCAACGAGCCCCCGGTCGAGGAGGCACTCTCCGACCCCTCGATCGCCGACGACCCCGCAGCCCGGGTGGACGCCCTCATAAGGACGCTGTTGAAGTACTCACCGCAGTCGCTCCCCCTCGGCCGCCGACTGATCCGCCTGACCGTCGATCCGCCGACCGGCGGCGCCCCGGAACCGACCGGGCCCCGCCGCGGCCCCCGCCGGATCGAATGGCTGGAGCAGGCCTGCACACCGCTCCGCGGCACCCTCAGCGACGAGGCGTACCAGCGCCTGATCTCAGCACTGACCATCGTGGTCGGCTGGGAGGCGCAGATCGCCCTGCGCGACGTCCGCGGCCTCGACCCGCAGGCCGAGGAGGAGGCGATCACCTGGGCGGCACGCGCCCTGGTGGAGGCGGCGATCAGGGAACACGAGACGGACAGCCGACAGGACGACGGCCCCCCACGCACCGGACGGCCCTGACCCCGGACCCGCGCAGCGGGAGGGCCACGGTGTCGACGAACGATCACCGGCCGACACCCCGCACCGACCACGAACCCGCAGGCCGGCAGCACTCGGTACAGCGGCTGGGTGAGCTGCGCGGGAGCCGGCCCGGCGCCGCGAGGCGGGCCCGCGGCGCCGGCTGGTCGGTCAGATCGCCTGGGCCGGTTCGTCGAGCCAGGCGTGCCAGCCGTCCGGGGTGACGGTCAGTCCGAGGCGCTCGATGCCGGGCTCGCCCGCCTCGTGCCACCACGCGAGGGTCCGCTCGAAGTCCTCCCACAGGCGGCGCCCGCCGTACTGGCGGACCCTGTGCGCGTCCTCGCCGTCCCGGAAGGTCGTCGCCGACCAGGCCGGAACGGTGAGGGAGTAGAGCCACAGGGTCCGCGCGCCGTCGTCGTGCGGCTGGATCGCGTGGACGATGTCGCGCAGACGCAGGCCGGCCGCGAGCGGGAACGGGTCGGACTTTCCGTGCGGCGGCACGACCGCGGTGGTGGTGTATTCGGTGACGGTGCCGCCGTCCGGCGGATTCTGCGGCCACCGCAGGCGCTGGGAGCGCATCTTCATGAACTCCACCCGCTGGAGGAACGGTCCGGAGGCGGTGCCGTCGCCGGTCACGGTGAGGCGGACCAGCGCGTCGGCATTGGAGTAGTGGGTGCCGAACGGCGCCAGGATCAGCCCGCCGGGCCGGGTCTGCTCGATCCAGGCCCGCGGGATCTCCCGCAGCCCGTACGTCGCGGTGATCCGGTCGTACGGCGCCCCGTCCTTCCAGCCGAGCGCCCCGTCCGCGCAGACGACGGTCGGCCGGTAGCCGACCCGCCCGAGTGCGGTGCGGGCCCGGGCGGACACGGCGGCGTCGATCTCGACCGTGGTCACGTTCGCGTCGCCGAGCCGGTGGGCGAGCAGCGCGGCGTTCCAGCCGGTGCCGGTGCCCTGCTCCAGTACCCGCATCCCCGGCTCGGCTTGGAGGTCGTCCAGCATCGAGGCGACCAGCGACGGCATCGAGGCGGAACTGGTCGGCACCGTTCCGGGCTCGGTGCGCCGGTGCTCGCCGTCATCCCACTGGGTGACGATCGGGAGGTCCGCGGCGGCCGCCGCCAGCCAGCCCTGCTCGTTCTCGGCCCGCTCCAGGGGCCGGCTCCTCCCGGTGGCCATGTCGTACGCCCAGATCAGGTCCGGCAGGAACAGCGCACGCGGGACGGCGTCGAAGGCCGTCGCCCACGCGTCGGCGACGGGGAAGGGCCGCCCCGGCCCGGGGCGGCCCTCCTGCTCAGGTGCGAGCGTCACTTGCGGTGTCCCCCGTCCCCTGGCGGGGTGGTGCCGTCAGGGGACGGCGGGTCGGACGGCGGCGTCCACGGGGTAACCGGGTGACCGTCCCCCTCGCCACCACCGCTCGAACCTCCGCGCCGTGGCCTCCGTCGCTGTCCATGCCGACCTCCTCGTCGTCGCTCCGATGGTGCCCCTCGCGGCTCGGGAGTAGTAGAGGGGCGCCCCGGCGCACCGGGGCACGGGCGGGCGCTAAGCCCGGCTGGGAGAGCGGTGCACAGGTCTGCGTGAAACGGTCGTGCCGAACGTCTCCCGCGTCGTGCCCCAGTACCCGCCGGTCAGGCGGTGGACCAGGGCCAGGCCACGGCCGACTCGGCCGCGGGGCCCGCCTCGACCAGGTCCTCCAGCCCCCAATCGCCTCCTGGTGCGCACCAGGCCACGGGCTGCGCGAACAGTCAAATGTCACCGGTCAGAGTGGAACTTCCCGTCGGCGTGCGAGTTCGACCGGGCCGGGAACGTGCCGCGCCATAGCGTGCGCAGGGACTGATCCGGGCGAGCCGTCGCCGGGATCACAACCTACGGAGGCACCGTGACCACGACCACCGGCCTTGCCGAGCTCACCGGCGACTACGTCGTCGACCCCACCCACACCCGCATCGGCTTCGTCGCACGCCACGCCATGGTCACCAAGGTCCGGGGCGCGTTCCTCCAGTTCGAGGGCACCGCGCACCTGGACGGCACCGTCCCGGCCAAGTCGGCCGTTCAGGTGTCGATCAGGACGGAGAGCATCGACACCGGCGTCGAGCAGCGCGACCAGCACCTGCGCACCAACGACTTCCTGGACGCGCCGAACTTCCCCGCGATCACCTTCCGCAGCACCGAGATCGAGCAGAAGTCCGACACCGACTACCGGGTCACGGGCGACCTCACCATCAAGACCACCACCAAGCCGGTCACCATCGACTTCGAGTACACCGGCCACGCCGTCGACCCGCACGGCAATCTGCGGGTCGGCCTGGAGGGCTCGACGACCATCTCCCGCAAGGAGTTCGGTGTGACCTGGAACGCCGCGCTGGAAGGCGGCGGCGTACTGGTCGGCGACAAGATCGTCCTGGAGTTCGACATCTCCGCGATCAAGCAGGGCTAGCCGTACCGACCTGTGGGGTTGGGGACGGGCAGGGCGGTCACCACGTCACAGGGCTCATGGGTGATCCGCAGCCGGCCCACCTGACCGCAGATCACCATCACCGGCCCCTGCCCGCGGCGCCCGGCTGCGCCGCGGGCAGGGGTGCCCGGCTCAGCAGGCCGGGGGACCACCGGGACGGTGTGGCTCGGGCAGCCGGCCTCGACGGTGCGCAGCACGTCGACCTCGGGCCGGTCGGCCGGCAGGCCCCACAGCAGGTCCACCGCGGTCCGGTTCGCGACGTACTGGCATCGGAACGATTCCATCGGCGGTCAGGACGGCTGGACTTGGTCGAAGTGGGCGATGGCTTCGGCGGGGTTCGGGCTGACGAGGCGTTCCAGACCGTCCGTCGTGAGCTTCGCCCACCTGGCGGCTCGTGCCCACATCCGTTCCTCGAAGGCGCGGACGGTCGCATCCAGATCTCCGGGGCCGGTGGCGATGGCCTCGGCGAGTTCGGCGCCTTCCAGCATCGCGAGGTTCGCGCCCGCCCCCAAGGGGGGGCATCAGATGGGCGGCGTCGCCCAGCAGCGTCACCCCGGGGACGTGGGTCCAGGTGTGGGACACGGGCAGGGTGTGGAGGGGGCGGTGGACGAAAGCGGTGCCGTGTCTGAGGAGGTCGAGAACCGGAGCGGCCCAGCCGTCGAACAGGGCCAGCAGGCTCGATCGCAGGGCCTCGACGTCGGCCGGGTCCAGGTTCCCGTGCCAGTCCAGCGGCGCGCGGAACTTGGCGTACACCTTGACGTGGCCGCCGCTGTTGCGCTGGGCGACGAGGGAGCGGTTCACACGTACACAGCCACGGAACCGTCGCCGATCAACCGGGCGAGGTCGGGGTGGCGGGTGTCGACGTCGTCGACGGAGGTCTCGACCGAGGTGACGCCGGTGTAGTGCGGTGTCGCTGACGAGACTGCGGGGCGGATCCGGGACCAGGCGCCGTCCGCGCCGATCACGAGGTCGAACGTCTCGGTTCGCCCGTCCGCGAAACGGACCAGTACGCCATCCCCGGTCCCCGGCATCACCTGCGTCACGCTCCGGCCCCACCGGACGTCGAGCGGGCCGAGCAGCAGGTCACGGAGTTGCCCGCGGTCGATCTCGGGGTTGGCCCGGTCGTCCGGGCGGGGGCGCCAGTCGCGCAGGACGGTCCCGTCCGTGTCCAGGATGCGCATGGCCTGCCCCTCGGGACGGGACAGCGCCCGGAACTCCGCCAGCAGCCCTGCCTTGTCCAACGCGAGCTGGCCCAGCCCTCGCATGCTGGCCACGGGCCGATTCCCGGCGCTGGCCAAGGCCGTGCACGACGGCACGGACGTGGACGCCGAGACATCCTTCGCAACCGGACTGGACTGGGTCCTCGACGCCGTGGCCGCCAGAATCGCCCGACCGCCGGCGTGATGCTCAGCTCGTGCCGAGGGTGAGCGGGCGAGCCTCGGTGGGCGGACCACCCCCGAGCGGCTTTGGGCGGGAGCGGATCCTGCGGCAGTGCTCGGGTCGGCGTTCGGAGGCGGCAGAGCGGGCGGGGGTCAGCTCGCGGTGAAGAGGAAGTCGTCCTTGTTGTAGTAGTTGGGTTGGCGGACGAGTGGGGAGCCGGCCTTGGCCGGGCCCGGCCAGATGTCGGCGGGGCCGAGCAGGTGGTCGGCGTAGTCGCTGGATGTGGCCTGGGGGGCGAAGTGGAGTCGGAGGGCAGCGGGGTTGCGGTCGGGGACGGGCTTCCAGAGCTGTTCCCGGTGGTCGGGTCGGCAGTCGCGCAGGACGACGGTGACGGTGTTGCCGCCGGTGGTGGTTCCGTCCAGGCAGCGGCCGCCGGCGGCGTTGCGGACCTGGTGGAGCCCGTCGCCGTCGGCGTCGAGGAACTGCCAGTGCTGGGAGTCGGCGCCGGTGCAGGTCGCCAGACGGACGCTGTCGCTGTCCCCGGGGGTGACGCACAGACCGGTGCGCAGGTTGACGAGGCGCAGTCCGCCGGGCCGGCGGGTGGGTGACGGGGTGAGGGTGGCGGACTTCGTCGGCGGGCCCGGTTCGCCGGCGGTCGTGGCGGCGCCGGTGGCGGCGGGAGTCGGTGGGGAGGGGTCCGTCGGCCGGACCGGCGAGGGGCTCGGGAAGGGGACCGCGGAGGGGACGGAGGTCGCGGAGGGGACCGGGGCCGGGGACGGCATCGGTCGGGCGGCCGCCGCCACGGTCAGGACGGCGAGGCCGAGCACGATGAGGCCGATCATGAGGGACCGCCCGGAGGGGCGCCGACGGTAACCGGCGCGGGCGGCGCGGCCTTGGGCGGAGTGGCCCGGGGGACGTGGACGGGCAGCGCCGACGCGCCCGCGGGCCCAGGGTCGCCCGTCCACAGCAGCAGCGCGTTGAGGAGCGCGGGCCGCTGCCAGGTGTGGATGGCGACGAGCTCGATGCGGGCGTGGGCGCAGTCGGGGCAGCGGGTCAGGTGGTGTTCGAGGGCGTGATCGTCCCCGTGGCCGCGGCGGACGGCGTCGCCGAGCCTGGCGACGAGTTGGCGGCAGTCGCGCCGCGGCGTGTGCAGGGCGTAGAGCTGGAGGTAGGCGTCGTGGAAGCTGCGGACGAGTCGGACGGGCGGGACGGCGGTGGCGTAGGGCCGGTCGGCCGGCGTGGTGGTCTCCTCCAGGTACTGCCACAGTTCGGCCCGGGCCTCCTCGGGGAGCCTGCGGAAGGCCTGGAGGGTCGGCGAGTTGGCTTCGGCGAGGACGTCGGCCCGGGTGCGCGGGGTGGCGGGGTCCGGGACGGGAAGGGTGTGGAGCCAGGCCAGGAAGGCGGGGGCGAGTACGGCGGCGCGGTGGTCGCCGGCCCAGCGGGCGGCGGTGCGTCTGGCGGCGGCGAGCAGGTGGGGCCGCCATGCGTGCGTGGGGCCCGTTCCGGAGCGGGCCGCCCCGAGGGTGTCGGCGAACACCTCGTCGGCGAGTGCGCGCGCGGTCCGGTCGTCCCGGCACAGTTGCTGCGTGTAGGCGAGGAGGGCGCCGCCGTGGCGGGTCGCGAGCGTTCGGGCTGCTGACCGGCGGGTCTGCTCGGAGTCCGAGCGCAGGTCGGCGGCTGGGTCTGACACTGGCGGTTCCGATTCTTGGGTGCGTGGTTGCGGATGGACGGCGTGGCGTCCGGTGCGTTGCGGATGGACGGCGTGGTGTCCGGTGCGGCGCCGGGAGGGTCCCGCCGACCGGGGTGGTCGGCGGGACCCGGGCGGTCAGTGCCGGCGGTGCTGGGTGCGGCGGCGGCGCAGGAGGAGGGCCGTGGCGCCGCCCGCGAGCACGAGGGTGGTGCCGACGGCGGCGGGGACGGCGACCTTGGCACCGGTGTGGGCGAGGGAGCCGGCGTCGCCGGTGGCGGCCGCGGTGGTGGCGGTTGCGGCGGGCAGGGGCGGGAGGGCGGTGCTGCCGATGTCGGTCGCGTCGTCGCCGTCGGCGTTGCCGTCCCCGGCGTCGGCGGACCGGGTGGCTGTCGGCTGACCGGGGGTGGGGGCGGCGGTGTGGGTCGGGGTCGTCCCGGTGCCGGGCTTGCCCGGTGAGGCGCTCGACGTGGGGGCGGGGTTGGGACCCGAGGTGGGACCGGGGGTGGCGCCGGTGCCGAGCGTGACCTGGACCTCGGCGCCGGCGGCGGTCGTGCCGGTGACGCTGATGGACAGGCCGCTCGCGGTGTCGGTGAGGGGCGCGCCGCCCTTGAACGAGCCGACGGTGGTCCTGTCGTCCCGCTTGCTGTTGGTGATCATGACGGCGTGGTCGTACCGGCCCTTGGGCACGCGGTAGACGACGACACCCTGCGCGACGTTGAGGTCCGGGGTGCCGGGGTCGGGCGTGCGGTACTCGACGACGACCCGGTCGCCGCCGCTGCCCAGGGGGAGGTCGACGGCGCGCGTCCCGGGGGTGTTCGGGGCGGCGTGCAGCGGGGTGAGGCGCACCGTCGTGGTGGCGGTGGGCGTGGTGGTCTGCTGGGGGGTCAGCCACTTCTGGGCGAGGAGTTCCGGCGCGGAGAGGCCCTTCTTCTCGCCGCCCCCGCCCATCGGCGTCCGGGCGCTGTGGCCGTCGGCGGTGCAGGCGGTGAAGCTGCCCGGCGTGCACACGTGCCATTCCTGGTGGGCGAGGCCGAGGTTGTGGCCGACCTCGTGGACGATGGCGGCGGTGTCCTTGACGGCTCCCTCCTGGAGCCAGGTGACGTTCCCGGGCTGGTAGCCGAGGCCCCACCACTGGCAGGCCTTCGTACTGGGGATGACGATCGACACGTGGTCGTAGGTCACGTCCGACGGGACGGCCTTGCGGGCGAGATCGGCCATCTTCCGGCTGTCGCAGGTGGAGTTGTCCATGTCGAGGTCGAACGGTCCTATCACCCCGTCCCCCTTGGCCGGCACGACGCTGAACCGGCCCCCGGAGTTGGCCGCGTAGTACGAGGCCAGGGAGGCCGTCGGGCCGAAGAAGCGGTTGCGGGCCTCCTGGCGGTCGACGTCCGGTTCGACGAGCTTGGCGTTGCGGAAGTTGACGAGCACGACGAGGTGCCGGTCGGTCTTCTGCGGGCCCGGATCGGCGGCCGCCGCCGGCGTGGTCAGGGCCGTGGCCGGGGCGACCAGGGCGCCCGCGGCCGCGACGGCGAGGAGAGTGGTGGCCGGGGCGCGGCGGGTCGCATCGTTCGGGGAGGTACGGCGTGCCATGCGTGGGTCCTTCGGTTCGTGGGGTTCGGCCACGGCGTGCGCGGCAGCGAACGGGCGGGTGGTGCGGGCGGGCTGGGTGGTGCGAACGGGCGGGTCGTGCGAACGGGCGGGTCGTGCGGGCGGGCTGGGTGGTACGGCAGCTGGATCACCGGCGGTTGGCGGTTCGCCGGGCCGGGCGGACCGTCGGGGACGGGGTCCCGGCGGGCAGGGGGAACGGCCTGCCGCTGCGCCGTGAGGGAGCGTTCGCCCACCGCGCAGGCGTGCGCGGTCCACCCGCCGACGGGCGGGTCGCACGGGGTGCCGACCGGTCGTCATACGCGGTGCCTCCTGCCTCCCGGTTCCTGACGGGGAAACCGGGCCGGCCGCCGGACGACCCGCGACTTTGCCAAGGCTTTACCAAGCTTGATCTCCGGCGGGCCGGCCGACTGACGGTCCGGATACGGACGAGCCGGGCGCCACAACCGTCACCGGGCGACGGGGCGCTTCGACGGGTGCCCGCTCGCCCGCAGGCCTCCCCTGCCGACGGACCGTCGTGGCCCCGCCCGCGGACCGTCGCGCGTTGCCGCGCAGGCCCACGGACGTGCACACTTGCGCGCTATCCAGCCGGGACGCAGGCCGGCCCCGCGGGCGGACATGCCCCACGCACTCATCCAACCGGCCCTCGGCAAGCAGATCGGAGCGAGCGTTGAGCGTACTGACGACGGCCTTCCGGGCGGACCTCACCGACCTGGGTGACGCCGAGTTGGCCGCCCTGCTGCGCGAACCCCGGGCCGCAGCCGGGCCCGCCGTCCGTGAGGTGATGGGCGAGGTGTTCGCCCGTCACCACGCCGCCGTCCTGGCCTACGCCCGCACCTGCTGCCGGGACGACGCGACCGCGCACGACCTCGCGGCCGAAGCCTTCGCCCGCACCTACCGCGCGGTCGCCTCGGGAGCCGGACCGCACCACGCCTGGCGCCCGTACCTACTGACCTGCGTCCGGCACACCGCGGTGGACTGGACGCGCGACGGCGCCCGCACCCAGCTGTCCGACGACTTCGACACCTGGGCCGACACCCTGCCCGCCGACCAGGACGTCGAGTCCGCCGTGCTCGCCGCCGAGGAGGGATCGCTCGTCCTGCACGCCTACCGGTCACTGCCCGAGCGCTGGCAGGCCGTGCTCTGGCACGCGGAGGTCGAACACGAGCCCGCCGCCGCGACCGCCCGGCGGCTGGGCATCACCGCCCGGGGCATCGGATCACTGCTCGCCCGCGCCCGCGAAGGCCTGCGCGAGGCCTACCTGCGGGCCCACCTCGACCACAGCACCAGCGAGGAATGCCGGCACTTCGGCCGGCTGATCGCCGCCTCGGTACGCCGGTCCGACAAACGCGCCCACCGCGACCTCGGCCGCCACCTCCAGTCCTGCGCCGACTGCGCCCGTGCGGAGCGCGACCTGCGCGACCTCAACGGCCGGCTCGGCGCGCTCCTGCCCGTGGGCATCCTGCTGTGGAGCCCCCAGGTCCTCTGGCCCACCGCCGCCGGCCACGGCGCCCACCTGGCCACCGCCGCCAAGCTGGGCGCCGCGCGCCTGGGAACCGCCAAAGCGGCGTGGACGGCCGCAGCCGTCACCAGCGCCACCGTGGCCGCCGTCGTCGTACCCGACCTGGTGCCCGCGACCGACCGACCGGCGCCACCGCCACCGGTGACGATCCAGGCGGCGCCCGCGAACCGGCCGCCGACCACGACGGCACCGCCCTCCACGCCCCCCGCACCGTCCGCGACCGCGACCACCGCCACCCCCTCGCCCTCCGCCTCCGCCCCGCCCCCGGGCTCCCGGACCATGGTCAACGCGATGACCGGACTCTGCGCCCAGGCCGACCCCGGCGGCGCCCTCACCCAGCGCACCTGCAACCGCAGCGCCGGCCAGACCTGGACCGTCGTCCCGGTCGGGAGCAGCGTACGGATCAGGAACTTCGGGACCGGCCGCTGCCTCGGCACCGGCGGCAGCACCGCCCACGGCGACCCGCTCGTCCAGGAGAACTGCGCCAACAACACCAGCGGTCAGCTATGGACCATCCGCGACAACGGCATGGTGGTCAACACGGCCAGCGGCCTGCTGTTCGGCCTCAAGCACTGGCCCAAGGCCGACCACCCCGGGGACGGCGACCAGCTGACGCAGAGCCTGAACTACTACGACAGCCAGGCCTTCCGCTGGCAACAGCGCCCGCTCGGGGCGTGATCGAGCCGGGGACACGACGGGGCAGCGAGAGGCTGACTCACGGCAGGACTGCGGGTTCGCCGGGTTCGGGCCCGGGTTGCGCAAAGGTTCAGGGGGTGTTTGCGGTCGCCCAGGTGCGGAACAGCGTGAGGGCCTCGGTGAGGTTGCCCGGGCCGCAACGTGGCGCATCCCGGCGGCGCGGCTCAGAGGTAGGGATGCCAGCGGCCGAAGCGGGCCAGTAGGCGGCGTGCGGCGTCCTCGTCGAGGCCCAGGGCCGCGGCGGCCTGCTCGGGGCCGGTGTCGTGGCGGGCATCATGGGCGGCCCAGTAGCCGGCCTGAGCGGCGGTCACCTCCATGCGGCGGGCTGCGCGCAGGGCGGCCAGCGGGGAGGTCTTCGCCAGCTTCTCGACCTCCTCCTCCAGGCGGGTCAGCAGGTCGGTGACGGCCTCGGGCAGGGGAACGGCCGACCTCGCCACCTCGACGGTGTGCTCGTCCCAGTCCTGAGCGCACGCCTCCGCGACACCGCCGGCCGCCTCCACCAGATCCTGGTCGCCGATCAGCTCCCAGTCCAGCGGCCGCCTGCCACCGGTCCACCCGCAGGAGCACACCGCACGCAGCGCCGCCGCCCGCGGGACGCGGACGTGGTGGGGCCGGCCGTCGTAGACGCTCCACTGCGCGACGCTCTCCCCCGCCCCGTGGCTCGTCAGCGCGAAGTAGACCGGCTTGGGAACGGTGCCGTCGGCCAGGAGTACCCCGACCGCTCCCCCGTGCGAGGTGCCGAACTCCTCCGTCGTCCAGGTCTCCCGCCTGCCCTCGTCCACAGCACCCCTTTCGCGTGTCGGTCCGGCTGCGCCCCGCGGGGCGCGGGATCGACGATGCCGCAGCGCTGGTGGACCGCACCACCGGATCGGCGAAACTCCGCGGCCCGACGAGGTGGTGTGCGCCGGCGTGCGCCCCCGGACAAGCGCGTGCGCCCCCTTTCGGTGGGGCTGCGAGAGGGCGGATGTGGTTCGGCATCATGCCGGTGCAGGAGGTGGAGCTGAGAACGATGCCGCTGCCCCGCCTCGCCGGCCACTGCCCCCAGACCGGCGACCACTGGATCCACCACGGCACCCTCCACGCCGGTTCCGCCCGCGGCGTGCGGGGCTGACAATGGTGCGGGGAGGTGTGGCCCGTGGTCGCGGATCATAACGGGGTGGTTTCCGTACGGTTGGAGCCTGTCGGACTGCTCGGCGGCCTGCGTCCACGGCAGGAATGGCTCTACGACGTCGTCCCCGGAGACCACGATGTCCCGGGATACGTGGCCCTCTCCGGTACCGAGGAGGAGTGCCGGCAGTGGCGGGACGCCGCGGACACGTACCGGACAGCGGTCACCGAGGCGGTCGGGCGGCTTCGTGCGGTGGAGTCAGGGCCCTGGTGGCTGCGGTGGCTGCCGGGTCGGGTGAAGCGGGCACGGCGGAGATTCGAGGAGCGGTTCGATGCGGCCGGCGAGCGGTACCGGCCGGTGATGGAGGTCATCGACGAGCGGTTCCGCCTTCACCGGGAGGAGGAGCGCCGGCTGCTGGAGCAGCGACTGCGGGCGACGGTGCAGCGTTGTCTGCCGCTGGCCGAAAGGGCGGTGTGGGAGTGGATCCAGGCGCGCCCGTCCGCTGTGTACGTGTTCCGCCATGACGTCCCGCCGGCCCACGTGCTCCCCCGTGGACGGCGAGCCGCGGAGCCGCTCGATGCGGTCGGCCTGCTGGCGGCGCTCGCAGGCCTGATCGAGGGCGGCGTGGCCAGGATCGACTGGGATGCGAACGCGCGCCGGGCGGTGGAGGACGAGTGCTCGGTGCCGGGTGACCGTGTATCGAACGGCAGATGGTGGGGTTTGGTCATGACAGGACGGTGGCCCCGGCTGAAGCAGCCCCCCGCGGCCTTGAAGCACTTCCCCTCATCCACGAGTTTCGGCTCCAGCGAGAGGTCGTGGGGGTCGGCCTACGCCGACAGGTACTCCTACCACGACGACGGATACCGGGAGCCCGACACCGGCCGCGGCCACTACTTCGGTGGCTACCACGGCAGTTACGGCAGCCCGTTCTGACATGCCCGTGGAGTCGATGGCGTGTGCAGCCTGGTGATCGCCCTGCGGTTGGGACGCGAGGACCCCGACGCACAGGAGATCGCGTCCTACAGCCCCCGAAACGCCTCGGGTTCGGCGCGAGGGGACGCCGACGGGGTGGGGGGCGACCGGAAGGCGGTAGGCGGGGGGGCACACGGCCCCAACGGGGACCCCACCCCCCGCGAGGGGTGCCGACCCGCCGGGTCCAAAAGCGGGGCCCCCCGGGCCCCCGGCCCCCGG
>NZ_JBSGXP010000138.1:0-21342 GCF_053610105.1 Kitasatospora sp. NPDC054939
GCGCGGGACGGGCGAGGCGGGGGTTTCGCGGGCGCCCCGTCCGGCGGGTCGGCGGTTACCGGCGGGCGGCGGGCTCCCGGCAGGCTTCCGGCGGGCCCGCGGCTACTGGCGGGCGGCGCCGGCCGCGACCGGGCGGGTGCGGAGCAGGGCCCGGGCGGGCAGTCCGGTGGCGGCGAGGCAGAGCGCCACGGCGCCGGCGGCGAGCGGCAGGGCGGTGCCCGGCGGGACGTACGGGGCGCCGCCGGTGAGGCCGCGGGCGATCGGGACCAGCGTGATCCAGACGATGGCGCCGCCGAGCAGCAGACCGGTGGCGGCGACCAGCAGGGCCTCCCAGCGCAGCATGCCGCGCACCTGGCGCCGGGTGGTGCCGGCCAGCCGCAGCAGGGCGACCTCGCGGCGGCGGTCGAGCACGGTCATCACCAGGGTGTTGGCGGCGGCGACGGCCGCGAACCCGCCGAGCACCCCGGCCATCACGGTGTTGGCCCAGGCGCTCAGCTCCTGCTCCCGGTCGGCCTGCGCGGCGTAGCCGGCCCGGTCGGTGACGGTGGTGCCGGTGCCGAGGGCGGCGAGCCCGGCGGCGACGGCGGCCCGGTCGGCGCCGGGTGCCTCGGCGACCAGCACCCGGCTGTCGTAGGCGTCGGCGGCGTGCGGGGCGGCGGCGGCCCGGGGCAGCAGCACCTGGCCGAAGCCGAGGCCGCGGTCGTAGGTGGCGACCAGGACGGGCTCGGCCGGGGTGCCGTCGGCGAGCCAGAGCGGGACCCGCCCGCCGAGCTCGGCGCCGAGGGCGTCGGCGAGGCCCCGGTCGAGCGCCACGGTGCCGGGGCGGCCGAGGTCGGCGAGCGAGCCGCTGCGGACGCCGAGGTCGAGGACCTTCGGCAGCTGCGCCGGGTCGCCGGACACCCCGAGGGCGGTGGCGCTCTGCAGGCGGTCGCCGCTGCGGTGGACGGTGCCGGTGTGCAGGACGCCGACGGCGGCCTCGACCCCGGGCACCCGGGCGGCCCGGGCGGCGGTGTCGGCGGGCAGGCCGGGCCCGGTACTGCCGACGATCCGGTCGGCGACGATACCGCTGCGCACCTGCTGTCCGGTGGCGTGGCCGAGGGTGCTCTGCAGGAAGAGCAGGGTGCCGCAGAAGGCGGTGACCATGACGATCGGGGTGACGGCGGAGGCCAGTCGGCGGGCGTTGGCGCGGGCGTTGTCGGCGGCCAGCGAGCCGGGGGCGCCGCCGGCCCGCAGGGGTGCGCCGAGCAGGCCGGCGGCGAGGCGGGCCACGGCGGGGCCGAGCAGGGCGACCGCCGTCATGAAGCACATCACCACGCCGAGCGCGGTGTTGGCGGCGTTCTCGCCGTCGAGACCGGCGGCGACGACGGAGAGCGCCACTCCCCCGGCGAGCGTCAGCAGGCCGAAGGCGGTCCGGACCGGGCCGGTGCGGGCGGGTGCGACGGCGGCCTCGCCGAGGGCCTGGCCGGGGCGCAGCCGGGAGGGCCGGCGGGCGGCCAGGAAGCCGGCCCCGAGGGCGGCGAGCGTGCAGGCGCCGACGGCGGCGAGCATCGGCACCGGTCCGACGGCGAGGTCCACGCCCGGCGGGACGGCCCCGCGCTCGGCCAGTTCGTCGAACCACCAGCGGGCCAGGGCGATGCCGGGCAGGATGCCGAGCCCGGCGGCGGCCGGGGCGACCAGCACCGCCTCGGTGGCGATGGTGCGGCGGATCTGCCGCGGGGTGGCGCCGATGGCGCGCAGCAGGGCGAACTCGCGGGCCCGCTGGCCGGTGGCGAGGGCGACGGTGCTCATCACGACGAAGACGGCGGTCATCGCGGCGACACCGCCGAAGGAGCCGCCGAGGGCGGTCAGCATAGTGCGGGCCTCGACCAGGGCGGGCTGTTCGGCGGTGCCGCGGTCGTCGCCGGTGAGCACCCGGGCCTCGCCCCCGACGGCCGTGCGGACCTGCTCGGCGAGGGCGGCGGCGGGGACGCCCTCGCGCGGCCGGACGGCGACGGCGTCGATCCGGCCGGGGTGGCCGGAGAGCCGGTCGGCGACCGGGTCGGCGAACCAGGCGGTCGGCCCGCCGGACGGGGCGGCGGCGAGTCCGGAGATCCGGTAGCTCCCCTCGCCGCCGGGGGCGTTCAGGGTGACGGTGGCGCCGGTGGCGAGCCCGGCGGCCCGCGCGGCGGCGGTGTCGAGGACGACCTCGCCGGCGCCGGGGGCGCGGCCCTCGGCGAGCGTCTCGCCGGCGATGCCCAGGGCGCCCCAGCCGCGGCCGGTGAGCACCCCGGGGCCGGCCGGCTGTACGGGAGCGGTCTGCTGCACGGGAGCGGTCTGCTGTGCGGGCCCGGCCTGCGGTGCGGGAGCCGCGGGCTGCGCCGGCCCGGCCGGCTGCACGGGGAAGGCGGAGTCGGGGCGGGCCGCGGCGACACCGGGCAGAGCGGCGAGCCGCCCGGCGAGGGCGGCGGCCACCCGGCCCCGGCCGGGGACGGGCTGCTCCTCGGTCTCGACCTCCTCGGCGATCCGGTGGGTGATCCGGACGAACGGGTCCGCCGCGACCACCACGGGGGCGTCGGCGTAGCGGGCGGGCGGCAGGCTCGCGGTCAGGCCGCTCTGCAGCAGCGTGCCGCGGGCCGTGATGACCGCCGCGCCGAACAGCAGGGCGATGAAGGTGCCCGCGAAGGAGGCGGGCCGGAAGCGCACCGAGGCGCGCGCGAGGCCGTTGGTCATGCCGCGGCCCCCTGGTACGGCTGCGCGGCGGTCGCGGTGGCGGCGGCGGTCAGCGTGAGCATCCGGTCGGCGACGGTCTTCGGGTCGGGGTGGTGCAGTTCGCCGGCCGGGGCGCCGTCGGCGAGGAAGACCACCCGGTCGGCGGTGGCGGCGGCCACCGGGTCGTGGGTGACCATGACGACGGTCGCGCCGAGGGTGTCGACGGCACCCCGCAGCAGGCCGAGCACCTCGTGGGCGGTGCGGGTGTCGAGGGCCCCGGTCGGCTCGTCGGCGAAGACCACCTCGGGGCGGGTGATCAGGGCGCGGGCGATGGCGACGCGCTGCTGCTGGCCGCCGGAGAGCTGGCCGGGGCGGCGGGCGCCGTGCTCGGCCAGGCCGACCCGGGCCAGCAGGTCCCGGGCGCGGGCGCGGTCCTGGCGCTCGCCGGCCAGCCGCTGCGGGAGCAGCACGTTCTGCTGGACGGTCAGCGAGGGCAGCAGGTTGAAGGACTGGAAGACGAAGCCGATCCGGCTGCGGCGCAGCTTGGTGAGCCGGTTCTCGCTGAGCGCGGTGATCTCCTCGCCGCCGAGGTAGACCTCGCCGGCGGTCGGCCGGTCGAGGCCGGCCGCGCACTGCAGGAAGGTGCTCTTGCCGGAGCCGGAGGGGCCCATGACGGCGGTGAAGCTGCCGCGGGCGAGCACCAGGTCGAGGCCGCGCAGGGCGTGCACGGCGCCGCTGCCCCGGCCGTAGCTCTTGCGGACGCCCCGCAGTTCGATCGCGGCCTGCGCGCTCGGCCCCGCCCCGTACGGGGGGTGCGGCTGGTGCGGTTCGCGGTCCTGGCGGCGGCGTGCCATGGCGGGTGCCTTTCTTCGTGGGCTCTCGTGCGGCGGGGTGTCGGACGGCGGTGCGCGGGTCCGTGGGCGCCGGTGCCGCGGGGGGCTTCCGGCGCCGGTCCGTACGGCTCGTCGACGTGGTCCACGCTAGGAAAGGCGCGAGATCCGAACCATGGAGGCTGCCGCCGGACCGGGGGTGGGGAGAACCCCACCCCGCCCGGTCCGGTTCCCCCGCCGGTCAGACCGGTTCGGCCGTCACCCCGGCGTAGGCGGCGCGCAGTTCGCCGAGCAGCGGGTGGGCGGGGTCGACATCGGTGCCGTCGATCCGCGCGATCGGCCGCACGCCGACGCCGGCGTTGGTGGCGAACGCCGCAGCGAACCGGCCGACCTCCCCGGCCCGGACGGTGGCGCGGCGCTGCGGCCCGCCGTGGGCGGCCGACAGCAGGGCGGCGGTGACACCGGGCAGGCAGGCGCCGTCGGGCCAGACCACCCCGCCGTCGTCGACGAAGCCGACGTTCCAGGTCGTGCCCTCGGTCACGGCCCCCCGGGCGTCGACGAGCAGCGCGTCGTCGCAGCCGTCGAGCTGGGCCAGCCGCCGCTGCCGGACCAGGCCGAACAGCCCGGTGTGCTTGACCTGCGGCAGCTCCCGCTGGTACCCGGCCGTGCGGACCCGCAGCGGCGCCGGCTCCCCCGCGGGCGCCGGGCGGACGCTCACCATCAGCCGCGGCCGGGGGTCGGCGCCGGGCCGCTCCAGGCCGAGCTCGGGGTCGAAGACCGTCACCCGGACGATCGCCGGGCCCTCGGCGGGCAGCACCGCGCGCACCCGCTCCCGGACGGCCGCCCCGTCCAGCTCGGTGCCGAACACCACCCGGCAGTCGCGGACCAGCCGCTCCAGGTGCAGGCCGAGGCCGCGGACCCGGCCGCCGTCCGCCCGCAGGGTGGTGAAGTGGCCGTAGTTGAGCAGCCCCAGGGCCGCCGCGCGGGCCGGGTCGGCGGGCTCGCCGTCGATCTCGATCGGAGTCATCCGGCGAGTCTGCCACCGCACCCGGCCGTCGCGGACGGTCGCCGACTGGACACCCGGAGCGATCGGCGGTGAGGCTGGGGGCATGGTGTTCATCCCGCCCGAGGACTTCGTCCCGACGCTGCCGCACGGCATCTCCTTCGCCGCCGCGTTCTGCACCGACGAGCGGGACCGGCCGCTGCTGCTGACCTCGGTGCACCGGCCGGGCGACTACCAGTACCCGGGCGGGCTGCTCGACCCCGGCGAGGACCCGTGGGGGTGCGTGCTACGGGAGACCGCGGAGGAGCTGGGCTTCGTACCGGCCTCGCTGCGCGGACCGCGGCTGCTGGTGGTCTCGTTCACCCCGCCGCGGGCGCCCTGGCCGTGGAAGCTCGGGGTGGTCTTCGACGGCGGGCGGCTGACCGCGGCGGAGCTCGCCCGGATCACGCTCGACCCGCAGGAGCACAGCGGGCACGCCGTGCGGTCGGTCGACGAGTGGGCGCGGCTGGTGACGGCGCCCCGGCTGGGACTGCTGCGCGCCTCGCTGGCCGCCCGGCGCAGCGGCGCCGCCGCGTACCTGCCCGCGTCCTGAGCGGACGGGGCGGGCGGTCAGCCGCCGGGGCCTAGCCGGACGCGGTCCAGGACGACCCCGACCACGTTGCGGGCCGGCACCGCGCCCCAGGTGCGGGAGTCGGTGCTGAAGGCCGGGTTGTCGCCGAGCAGCACCACGTGCCCGCCCGGCACCTGCCCCGCGGGCACCGCCGCCCGGACCGGCTCGGGCACCGGCTCGCCGGCCCGGGCGGCGAGCCGCTTCACCAGCAGCCGTTCCGGGCGCCGCCCGGCGGGCCCGCCGGGCGGCAGGTCGGTGGGGGCCACCACGACGATCCGTCCGGTGCGCAGCCGGGCGAAGCCGCGGCGCAGCACCAGGACCCGCTGGCCGGGCCGCAGGGCGGGCGCCATGCTGGGCCCGGAGACCACGATCACCGAGAGTGCGGTGCGCAGCAGGGCGAGGGCGAGCAGCAGCAGGGCGGCGCCGGCGGCGGCGCTCCAGAGCAGCGGGGTCATGGCGGGGCGCCTCCCTAACCGAGGGGTCCGTGCGGGCCTGCGGGGACGGGGTGACCGTGCGGGCCGAGTACCTCGGACGGTCCGGGGCCGGCCGGGTGGGCGTCCCGGTAGCCGTCCGCCTGGAGGGTGAACAGGTCGGCGTAGCGGCCGCCGGCGGCCATCAGCTCCTCGTGCGTCCCGGTCTCGACGACCTCGCCGGCGGCGAGGACCGCGATCAGGTCGGCGTCCCGGACGGCGCTGAGCCGGTGCGAGATGATCACGCTGGTGGAGCTGTGGCGCAACTCCCGCAGGCTGTCGTGGAGTTCCTTCTCGGCGGCGGCGTCGAGTCCGGCGCTGGGCTCGTCGAGCACCATCAGGTCGGCGTCCCGGCGCATGAACGCCCGTGCCACGGCGAGGCGTTGCCATTCGCCGCCGGAGAGCGAGTGGCCCCAGGCGGCGTCGGCGCCCTCGGGCAGGAACATCCGGCTGAGCAGGGTGTCGTAGCCGCGGTCCAGGGCGTCGATCTTCCGGTGGATGCCGGCCGCGCGGGCGGCTTCGGTGTACCGGGCGGCGTCGTCGAGGTGGGCGACCCGGCCGAGGCCGATGTTCTCGGCGGCGGTGAGGTCGTAGCGGCAGTAGTCCTGGAAGACCACGGCGATCCGCTCCCGGTAGGTGTCGGGGGCGAAGGCGCGGATGTCGGTGCCGTTCCAGAGGATCTGCCCGCGGTCCGGGTCGTACAGCCGGCAGAGCAGCTTGACCAGGGTGCTCTTGCCGGCGCCGTTCAGTCCGACGAGGGCGGTGACCCGGCCGGCCGGGACGGTCAGGTCGAGGCCGCGCAGGATCCACGGCGCCTGCTCGTGGTAGCGGAACCAGACGTCACGGAACTCGATGGTGCCGCTCAACGCACCGGGTTCCAGGGCGGTTTCGGGGACGGCCAGGTCGGGCTCGACCTGCGGCAGGGCGAGGTAGGAGGCGAAGGTGATGGCGGCCTGGTAGGCGGAGGAGCCGGTGGTGGCGAGCTGGGCGACACCGGCCTGGATGCCGGTGACGGCGGCCAGGCAGACCGACACCTCGCCGATGGTCAGCGACCCGCCGCGGGCGGACTGCACGGCCCAGACCGCGCCCAGCGCGTACACGCCGACGCCCAGCAGGGAGGCGGGCAGCCGGCGGGCGAGGTTGCCGAGGTCGGTGCGGTTCTCCGCCTCGACGACGGAGACCAGGTCGGCGCGGGCCCGCCGCTTGAAGAAGTCCTGGAGGCCGAACAGCCGGATCTCCTTGACCGCGTCGATGTCGGCGATCAGGCCGGCGTAGAACATCTGCCGCCGGTTGCGCGGCATGGTCTCGTGGATGACGGCGGCCCGCCGGCGGCCGGCGGCGAGCTGGGTGCGCACCAGCGGCAGGGTCAGCAGCAGGGTGCAGGCGCCGAGCAGCGGGTTGAGCAGGAAGAGCGTGCCGAGGAAGCCGCCGACCGTGACGAAGGACTGCAGGGTGCCGACCGCGGAGCCGACCAGCAGGTCGGGCGCGAGGCCGCCGGCCTGCTGGGCGAGCCGCAGCTCGTCCTGGAACGCCGGGTCCTCGAAGTGCCGCAGGCCGGGCAGCCGGTTGACGGCGTCGAACAGCTCGTCCTGCACCCGCAGCCGGATCGCCCGGCTGCTGCGGCTGCGCGCGTACTCGTTGAGGGCCGGGGCGACGGCGAGGCCGAGGCTGGTGGCGACGAGCAGGACGAGGGTGCCCGTGAGCGGTCCGCCGCCGGGGTCGGCCAGCCCGTCGAACAGCTCGCTGACCAGCAGCGCGGCGGCGGCCGGCAGCAGGCCGGTGACCAGGCCGCAGGCCAGCGAGGCCAGCAGGGCGTAGCGGCTGGAGCGCCAGGCGAGGGCGCAGGCGGCCAGGGCCGACCGCAGCGCCCTGCGCCGTTCGGAGGGTCCGCCGCCGGGGGCGGTGGGGATGCCGGTCACAGTGCGGCGGGCTCCGTGGTCAGCTCGTCGACCGAGAGGCGGTTGGTGATCCGGCCCTCGGCGTCGATGTCGACGTAGCTGGGCCAGCGGACGATGCCGAAGGCCTCGGCGGCGGTGCCCGGTCCGCCGGCGGCGGGCTCGACGACCACCCGGGCGACGGGTTCCAGGACGGCGCGCAGTTCGTCGGCGACCGCGCCCTCGCCCTTGACGACGGCGAGCACCCGCTCGCGTCCGCCGGGGTAGTCGGCCAGGGCGCGGGCGAACACGGGGGCCTGGTCGCGGCAGGGCTTGCAGGTGGTCGAGAAGAAGCCCGCGACGGCGCGGCCGCCGGTCAGGTCGCGGCCCGAAACGATTTCCCCGGAATGCGTGCGACCGGTGAACTGCGGCACCGGGGAACCGTCCCGGAGGGCGTTCTCGGGAATGCTCGCGCCGCCTGCGGAGGCGCCGTTCCGGCTCAGTTCGCTCACCTTTTTGGCGAGTGCTATCGTCAATACCAGATTGAACACGGAAATACAGCCGACAATGACAAGGGCGGCAATGGTCATGGCGGTGCTGTCCTCGCTCCGGGAGTACTCGGGAAATGTGCTGGTGGGTTCGGCGGGCCGGGCCCGGGATTGCGCGCTCAGCCGACCGGGCGGCGGTCGGGGCGCAGGCCCGAGAAGAGGTCGACCAGGGTGTCGGTGGCGACGACCAGGGCGGCGGTGAAGAGTCCGGCGAGGACGGCGAGGGCCGCGCCGGCGGCCTCCGCGGGGGCTCCGGCGCCGGTGGCGCTCGCCGCCAGGCCGGTCGCGGCGACGGCGAGCAGGACGAGGTTGCGCACCACGTGGGCCCGGCCGACCGGCGCGGTGGAGGAGCCGAAGCAGGAGCAGGAGGCGTCGATGCCGCGCCGCAGCACCGAGACCAGCACCCCGACGAAGAGTGCGATCAGGCCGGCCGAGAGGACGAATCCCCAGGTGGTGAGGGGTTCTGACGCCCAGACGAGCAGGGCGAGCGCCACCTCGACGAGCGGCACGGCGACGGCCGTGGCCCCGGCGAGGCGGTCGGGGACGACCTCCATCCCGCGCAGCGCGGCGGCGAACTCCCCGGGTGCGCGCAGCTTGCCCAGGGCGGAGGCGGCGAAGACCGCCGCGATGACGCAGCGCGCGGCGAGCAGCAGGTAAGCAGTCATGGATCCCCCGGCCCGCAGGCGCCCCCGCACGGGGGCGGGGACGCCTGCGGACGTGTGTCGGACGGCCGGGGCGACCCGGCCGGAAATGCGCCTTCGTCAGCAGGCGCCGCGGACCGCGGTGATGGTGCAGGACGGCGCGACGGCACAGTTCCAGGAGCAGCAGAACTTGGTGTACAGGGTGTCGCCGACGCACCAGCTGGAGCTGCCCGCGGGGCACGCGCAGTACGCGTCCGCGGTCTCCGTGCGAAGACCCTTCGAGAAAGCCCGGTCGACCAGGCCGAGAATTGCGTTGACCATAATTCCTCCACGCTCCGGCAGATGGATGGTTTGCGCTTACTGACGAGATCTCGCGTTCGGAAACGTAACTGACACGAAGCAAGCTTGTCTAGACCAAATCCACAGGGCGGGAACTGTCCTCATTCGGAAGCGGAGCATCCGATTCTGCGACGGGAGGGAATGCCGGGAAAGCGGAGGGGCGGCCGGGATTGCTCCCGACCGCCCCATTTCGGCCTCCGGCGACCGCTCCGCAGCCGGCCGCTCAGGGCGCCACCGTGCTGAGCGCGGCGCCGCGGGCCGCCAGCCACTCCCCGACCGCCAGGGTGTCCAGCACCGAGAGCGCCAACTGCGCCGCCTGGGTGCGCAGTTCCGGCACGGCGGTGGACTCCAGCAGATTGCCGGAGCGCACCGGCCCCAGCGCCCAGAGCGCGGGCCGGCCGGGCGCGGCCCGCAGCAGTCCGCTGTCCCAGGTGTCCAGGCCGCGGCCGCAGGGCCCCGGCCGGACGGTGCCGTCGGCCAGCAGCGCGGCCAGCAGCGGGTCCTGCGAGTGCCGCGGATCCGCCTGCGCCCCGGTGCAGTTGACCACGGCGGCGACCCGCAGCCGGCGCCCGTCGGCGAGCCGGACCAGCAGTCCGTCGACCGCCCGGGCGGCGCCCGCCACCTCGCCGGCCGCCACCCGCAGCCGTCCGGCCCGGCGCATCGCCTGCAGGGCGGCGCCGGTGGCCGGCGGGATGCGGTGCCGGTGCACCTCCCACATCCGCAGGTCCTCGCGCAGGAACCGCTCCCGGTCGGCCGGCGGCAGGGCCTGCCAGAGGGCCTGGGTGATCGGGCGGAGGCTGTCCACCCCCGGACGCCAGTCGCCGTGCCGGCGCCGGCTGGCCGCGATGTGCCGCAGCACCTCGCGGCGCAGCTGGCTGAACCCGGCGAAGTCGCCCTCGGGCGGGGCGGCGGCCGGCACCGGGGCGGCGGCGTGCGGCTGCGGCAGGTAGCCGTGCCGGGAGACCGCGTGCACGGTCCGCCCGGGGCGGTCCAGGGTGAGCGCCACGTCGACCATGGTCAGTCCGGTGCCGACGAGCAGCACGTCGCCCTCGGGCGGGATGCCGCGCAGTGCCTCGGGCCCCCACGGGTGGCGCACGAAGGCGTCGGAGTCCAGCAGTTCGGGCGGCGCCCAGCGCAGGTCGGGCGGCAGGTGGCCGACCGCCAGCACGACGGCGTCGACGGTCAGGACGGCGCCCGAGGCGAGTGCCAGCCGGACCGGGCCGCCCGTGCCCGGGCCCGCCGTGCCCGTCGGTCCGCGGCCGGTCAGGCCGACCACGCGGTCGCGCACCCGGTGCAGCCGCCCGTACCGGCCCGGGGCCTCGGCGAGCACGTCGGCCAGGTAGTCGCCGTACCGCATCCGGGGCACGTAGTCGGCGGGACCGGCGGCGCCGGCCAGCCAGCGCACGAAGTGGTCGGGCTCCTCGGGGTGGGCGCTCATCCGGCCGGCCGGGACGTTGAGCAGGTGGCGCGGGTCGCGGGTGCCGAACGCGAGGCCGCGGCCGGTGTGTTCGGACGGGTCCACCAGGTCGACGTCGACCGGCAGGCCCCGCCGCTTCGCCTCGCGCAGCAGGCGGGCTGCGGCGAGGGTGCCGGCCGCGCCGGCCCCGATGATCCCGATCCGGCGGCGGGTGCCGTCCGGTGACGGTTGTCCAGCCATCGTTGCTCTCCTCCCGTCCGGTCGCGGCTCAGGCCCGGCCGGGCGCGCTGCCGGCCGGGACCGGGGACGCCTCGGGTGCGGACGGCGCGGCGGGCTTGGCCGCGGGCGGGGCACCGGCGAACTGGCCGCAGGCGATGGCCGCGAGGACCAGCACCATGCCGCCGAACTGCCAGCCGGTGAAGCCCTGGTCCAGGGCCAGGTAGCCGACGATCGCCGCGACCACCGGGCTGAGCAGCGCGAAGAACGCCAGGGCGGACGGCTGGAACTGCTCGACGCCGCGGAACCAGAGGCTGTACGCCAGGGCGGCGCCGATGAGCGAGAGGTAGGCGTAGCCGAGGCCGTTGGTGACGGTCAGCTCGGTGGGCACGCCCTCCACGGCCAGGGCGAGCGGCAGCAGCACCAGGCCGCCGCCGATCAGCTGCCAGGCGGTGAAGATCCGCAGCGGGGCCGGGCGGCCCCAGCGCTTGGTGAGCACGATGCCGGCGGACATCGAGACGGCGGAGGCGAGCGCGGCGGCCACCCCGATGCCGTCCAGGTGCACGGCGGACTTGATCACCAGGACGGCGACGCCGACCGCGCCGAGGACGGCGGCGAACACCTGGATCGGCCGGATGGCGGCGCCCAGCAGTCCGGCGGCCAGCAGGATGACGATCAGCGGCTGGATCGACTGGACCATCGCGGCGAGCCCGCCGGGCAGCCGGTAGGCGGCGACGAAGAGCAGCGCGAAGAAGGCGCCGATGTTGAGCGCGCCGAGGACGAGCGAGCGCCAGATCCACTCGCCGCGCGGCAGCGTGTTGCGGCCGATGAGCAGCAGCAGGCCGGTGGGCAGGGCGCGCAGCAGGGCGGCGAACAGCGGGCGGTCCGGTGGCAGCCATTCGGAGGTGGCGTAGTACGTGGTGCCCCAGATCATCGGGGCGAGGGCGGCGATGTAGCGCAGTTGCAGGCGGGAACCGGCGGTGGCCATGGGGTGCCTTTCGGGCGGAGGGGGCGGATCAGCGGGTGCGGGTGGAGAGTTCGAGGCCGTCGCCGACCGTGAGGCTGGCGGAGGCGTAGCCGTTGGCCGGGGTGCGGACGTGGGCGAGGTAGTCGTCGGGCAGCAGCGGGAGGTTGTCGGCGACCACCAGGGCGCCGGGCCGCAGGGCGGGTTCGAGCAGGTGCAGGACGGGCAGGTAGAGGTCCTTCCAGCCGTCGAGGAGCACCAGGTCGACCGGCCCCTCGATGCGGGCGAGGGTGGTGCGGGCGTCGCCCTCCAGGACGACGGCGTGCTCGGCGAGGCCGGCCCGGGCGAGGTTGTCGCGGGCGCGGACGGTCTTGACGGGGTGGAGTTCGGAGCCGATGACGGTGCCGCCGTTGCCGTTGTCGCGCAGGGCGGCGGCGATCCAGATCAGCGAGGCACCGAAGGAGGTGCCGAACTCGACGACCCGGGTGGGGCGCAGGGTGCGGACGAGGACGTAGAGGAGGGAGCCGGTGTCGGGGTGCAGCGGCAGCGCGGCCTCGCCGCAGAGCTCGGTGGTCTCGGCGACGGTGGGCGGGGAGTCCCAGTCGGCGACGGTGGCGAGGGCCCGCTCCATGGCGGTCTTGTCGTTGCGGGCGGCGCGGCGGTGGATCTCGGCGAGCACCTGCTCGACCCGGGGGTCGGCGGTGGTCACCGTGGCGGCGGCGGTCTCGGGCGGGGTGACGGTCATGGCGTGCGCTCCAGGAGGTGGTCGGTGAGGGCGGCGGGGAGGCGGTGGGACCAGGGCCTGGCCTGCTCCAACTGCGCTGCTAGGGCGAGGAGTTCGGCGTCGGCTCCGTAGCGGGCGGTGAACTGGACGCCGATCGGCGGGCCGTCCGTGCGGACGGACAGGGGGACGGACATCGCGGGCTGGCCGGTGAGGTTGGCGAGCGGCGCCTCGTGGACGAACTCGACCGCGCGGTGCATCTGCTCGTCGGGGGTGCCGACGGCGAAGGTGCCGAGCGGCGGGGCGGGTTCGGCGGTGACGGGGGTGAGCAGCAGGTCGTACCCGTCGTGCGACTCGGCCAGCGCGCGGGCGGCGCGCTGCAGGGTGGTGACGGCGAGCAGGTAGTCGGCGGCGGGGATCCGCCGGCCCTGCTCGTAGAGGTGCCAGGTGAGGTCCTCGAAGTGCTCGGGGCGGGGGGTGCGGCCGCTGAGGGCCGCGAAGCCGCTGATCGCGGAGGAGACGCCGGCCGCCCAGACCACCAGGAAGGGGTCCGCCAGGTCGGCGAAGCCCACCGGGGGGTCCTGGTCGACGACGGTGTGTCCGAGGTCGGCGCAGAGGCGGGCGGCGGAGGCCACCGCCTCGGCGCAGTCGGGGTGGACGGGCCGCCCGGAGGCGGCGGGTCGGGTGGAGACGGCGATCCGCAGCGGGCGGTCGGGGCCGGTCAGCGCGGCGCGCAGGAAGGTGCCGGGGGCGGCGGGCGGTGCGGGGTAGGGGTCGCCGGGGGCGGGGCCCGCGGTGGCGTCGAGGATCGCGGCGCTGTCGCGGACCGAGCGGGTGACGACGTGCTCGCAGGCGAGGCCGTTCATCAGGTCGCCGACGGCGGGGCCGAGCGGGGTGCGGGCCCGGGTGGGCTTGAGGCCGAACACGCCGCAGCAGGAGGCGGGGATCCGGATGGAGCCGCCGGCGTCGTTGGCGTGCGCGACGGCGACGAGTCCGGCGGCGACGGCCGCGGCCGATCCTCCGCTGGAGCCGCCGGTGGAGCGGTCGGGGGCCCACGGGTTGACGGCGGGGCCGCCGTGCCGGGGCTCGGTGGTGGGCAGGACGCCGAACTCGGCGGTGCGGGCCTTGCCGAGCACGACCAGGCCCGCCCGGCGGTAGCGGCGGACGAGTTCGGCGTCCTGGCCGGGGGTGAAGCCGGCCAGGAAGGCGGAGCCGGCGGTGGCCTCGGCGCCCGCGCAGGTCGGGCCGAGGTCCTTGAGCAGCATCGGCACCCCGGCGAGCGGGGAGGCGGTGCGCGGGAGCCGGGCGGCCTCGTCGACCGCCTCGGCGAAGCGGCGGACCGGCACGCAGTTGAGGAGCCCGTCGTACCGCTCGATCCGCGCAGCGGCGGCCTCGGCGAGTTCGGCGGCGGTGAGCTCGCCCCTGCGGACCAGCTCGGCCTGGGCGTGGCCGTCCAGGCGGGACAGCTCGTCGTCATTCAGCACGTTCGTCAGACCTTCACTCGGGTCGGGCGCCGGGTGGCGCACGAGTCGGTGACGGTGCCAGCCTAGGTTCCGACCGGCCCAGTCAAATGGTCCATTCACGGCATGATCCGGTGGGCCACTTGACGGGCCCGGTGGCTGCTACGCTGACCGACCGCATCGCCCGGCCACCGGATCGGTGCCTGCAACTCGCCATGTTCGAACGAGAGTTGGGAGATCGACATGAAGACCGTGAAGCCCGCCCCGGAGGCCCTCCCGGACCTCGCGGACCTGCCGGCCGTCAAGTTCTTCAAGGACGCCGTGGACGACATCCTGACGGGCCGCAAGACCCTCGAACCGCGGCCCCGCAGCGCCGCCTGGGGCCGGCGGATCGCCGCCGCCGACCGGATCCGGCTGACCTACGGACCCCGCTACGGCGCCCCGACGGTCTTCGCGGTGGCGAAGGTGCTCTCCGTCGAGACCCGCCCGTTCGCCACCGCCACCCAGGCGGACGTGGACCGCATCGGCTACGGCTGGCTCGGGCGGGACCCGGCGGACTTCGTCGAGGAGTACACCGCTTGGTACGCCAAGGAGTTGGCCAAGGGCTACCCCGTGGTCTGGATCACCTTCGCGGTGGCGGAGACGTTCTCGCGGGGCGCCTCCAGCGTGACCGGCACGCCGGCCTCGCCGCGGTAGATCCGGCGGAAGATCGGCGGCGCGACCGCGGTCGTCACCACCGCCATGATCACCATGGAGGTGTTGAGCGAGGTGTCCAGCACCCCGATGGACAGGCCGACCTGGAGGACCACCAGCTCGGTCAGTCCACGGGTGTTCATCAGGACCCCGATCGCCGAGGCCTGCCGCATGTCCACGCCCGACAGCCGGGCGGCGGCCGTGGCCCCGCCGAACTTCCCGAGGCAGGCGACCAGCAGGATCGCCCCCAGTTCGAGCACGCCGCTGCCGCCCAGCCCGCCGATGTTGACGTTGAAGCCGGCGGTGATGAAGAACACCGGGACCAGCCAGCGGCTGCTCTGCTCGATCAGCAACGGCACCTCGGGCGCCACCTTGAACAGTTCCTCGCGGGGCACGATCGCCCCCAGCGCGAAGGCGCCGAAGATCGGGTGGAAGCCGAGCCGGGTGGTGGACCACGCCGACATCAGGATCAGCACCATCAGCAGCAGCATCACGGCGGTGCCGGAGCTGCGCCGGAAGAGCGGGCTGGTCAGCGCCTTGCGCAGCAGCGGCCGCACCACCAGGGCGAGGAACACCACGAACAGCACCACGCCGCCGGTGGTGAGCAGCGCGTGGTCGGCCGACTTGCCGCTGACGACGGTGGCCACCAGCGCCAGCAGCGACCAGCCCACGATGTCGTCCACCGCCGCGGCGGACATCACCAGGCTGCCGATCCTGGTCCCGCTGATCCGGAAGGTGCTCAGGATGCGGGCCAGCACCGGGAAGGCGGTGATGGACATCGCGACGCCGGTGAACAGCGCGAACGAGGTCGCCGTCACGCCGGGGCCCAGGTTGTCGCGGTGCCACGGGTAGAGCAGCACCCCGAGGCCGATGCCGAGCGTCAGCGGGAACGCCACCGAGGTCAGTGACACCGCCAGCGCGGTGGACCTGGTCCGCAGCACGGACTTCAGGTCGAGCTCCAGGCCGATGCCGAACATGAAGAGCACCAGGCCCAGATTGGCCAGCACCCCGAGCATCGGCCGGGCGGAGGTCGGGAACAGCACGTGCGTGAGGTCCCCGGGCAGCAGCCCGAGCAGGGTCGGGCCGAGCAGGATGCCGGCCACGATCTCACCGATCACGGGTGGCTGGCCGAAGCGGACGGCGACTCTGGCGAACAGGCCGCCCACCGCGATGATGACGGCGACGGCGAGCAGGATGGCCGCGGTCGCCGCGTCGAGAGCGTTCATGGGTGACTCCCCGAATCCTCGTCGGGACAACGTGTGGGTCCGGACGCTCGCACGCCCCGCCGCGGTCGCTCCAGGGCCACATCCAGGGTCCTGCGGGGGGCCATTGCGCCGATCCGTTGGCCCCGGGCCAATGGTCCCTGGAACCATCCGCATTTGGCCCTTCTGGCCCCGCCGGGGACGGGTCTACTTTGGATCGCGCCGGCCGGTCGGGACGCCCCCTCCGCCGGCCCCGAACTCCCGCCGGAAATGACCGCGGGGATTTCCTTCGTACGCCCCTGTATTCGTCCTGCCGCGGCTTTGCGCCGCGACCCGGGCATTGCCCGGAGCCGACCGCATTGCGTGTCGGCCGACACCCGGTGAATTCGATCCGACCACGAGGAAGAGGCCCGCCATGACCCGCTACGACTGGGGAAAGACCCACGACGGCATCGAGCAGCTGAAGCAGGAGATCGCGGCGACCCGCGACCAGGTCATCGCGCACCCGATCTACCGCGCGCTGGACTCGCTCGACGACGTGAACACCTTCATGAGCCACCACGTCTTCGCGGTCTGGGACTTCATGTCGCTGCTCAAGTCCCTGCAGCGCGGCCTCACCTGTGTGGAGCTGCCGTGGGTCCCGACCGCCCTGCCCGCCAGCCGCCGGCTGATCAACGACATCGTGCTGGTCGAGGAGAGCGACGAGCTGGACGGCGGCTTCATCAGCCACTTCGAGCTGTACCTGAACGGCATGACGCAGGCCGGCGCGGACCGCACCGCCGTCGACGCCTTCCTCGCCCTGCTGGCCGAGGGCCGCTCGGTCAACGAGGCCGCCAAGACCGCCGAAATCCCCGCCGCCTCCGCCGAGTTCATGGCCGTGACCTGGGACATCATCGACAACCAGCCGCTGCACTGCCAGGCCGCCGCGTTCGCCTTCGGCCGCGAGGACCTCATCCCGGACATGTTCGACCGGGTCATCGCGATCGACGAGCAGAGCGGCACCCTCGGCACCTTCCGCGACTACCTGGCCCGCCACATCGAGGTCGACGGGGAGCAGCACACCCCGATGGCCATGCAGATGCTCGCCGACCTGTGCGGCGACGACGCGGTCAAGTGGAACCAGTGCGCCGAGGTCATCAACCGCGCGCTGGCCGCCCGGGTCGCGCTCTGGGACGGCATCCTGGCCGCCGTCCGCGCCGGGGGCTGACCGCCGCCAAGGTGCACCGGGGCCCGCCGTCGTCCCCCGCCGAACGGCGGGCCCCGCACGCGCCGGAAGGTGCGCGAACGGTGAAGCAGCAGATAGCGGGGGTCTTACCATCCCGTCCCGTTGAGGTTACAGTGAGGGCCGCCGGATATCCGGACGATCCGGAAACGACCTTCGCCGGGGCACCACCCGCCGCCGGCCGAAACGAAATCCACCGCGCCCGTCGCGCCACGGAATTCGGCCGAGCGGCCCTGGAAATGAGCACAGGATTTCCCTCGGAGGGGTTGCCATGACTGTCTGGTTCATCACCGGCGCATCACGCGGTTTCGGACTCGAACTCGCCCGCCAGGCGTTCGACAACGGCGACCACGTGGTCGCCACCGCCCGCACCACCGCCGCGCTCGCCAAGGAGTTCGCCGACCGCGACTTCCGCGAGGTCGAGGAGCGGCTCCTGATCACCGCACTCGACGTCACCGACGAGGCGCAGGCCCGCCGGGCCGCCGATCTGGCGCTGGAGCGCTTCGGACGGATCGACGTCCTGGTCAACAACGCCGGCCACGGCCTGATCGGCGCCGTCGAGGAGGCGGCCGACGACGAGATCCGCCGGGTCTTCGACACCAACGTGCACGGCCTGCTCGCCGTCACCCGCGCGGTGCTGCCCGCCATGCGGGCCCGCCGCTCCGGCCACGTGATCAACCTGAGCTCGCTGCTGGGCTTCACCGCCAAGCCCGGCTGGGGCGTGTACGCGGCCACCAAGTTCGCCGTCGAGGGCCTCACCGAGTCGCTGCACGCCGAACTCGCCCCGCTGGGCGTCAAGGTGACCCTGGTCGAGCCCGGGCTCTTCCGCACCGACTTCCTCGACGGTTCGTCACTGTCCCGCGCCCGCACGGAGATCGAGGACTACGCCGAGACCTCCGGCCGGATCCGCACCTGGGCGCACGGCCACAACCACCACCAGGCCGGCGACCCCGAGCGGGCCGTCGCCGCGATCGTCGCCGCCGCCGGGCTGGCCGAGCCGCCGCTGCGCCTGCCGCTCGGCGCCGACACCGTCGAGTTCTTCGAGAAGAAGCTCGCCGGGGTCCGCGCCGACCTCGACGCCGGCCGCGAACTCGCCCTCTCCACGGGCTTCGAGGAGGCCGCGCGATGAGCCCGCTGCCGCTCACCCGGCCGGCCGAGCCGTTCTCCGACGAGCACGTGCGGGCCGCCGTCGCCTGGCACTTCGAACCGGCCACCGCCTCCCCGTTCTGGCTGGCCCAGCTGCCGCGGCTCGGCTTCGACCCGCTGGCCGACGTCCGCACCGCCGCCGACCTGGCCCGCTTCCCCGACCTCAGCGACGAGCTGCGCAGCGTCCCGGCCGCCGACCTCGTCCCGCGCGGCCTCGCCAAGGACGCCGGGCAGGGCACCTACCGGGTGTACGAGTCGGGCGGCACCAGCGGCGCCCCCAAGCGGATCGTGGACGGCGGCTCCCGGCTGCGCACCATCCGCTGGGCCGAGCGCCGGCTGCGCGCCCAGGGCGTGCCCGAGTCCGACTGGGCGCACCTCGGCCCGACCGGCCCGCACGTCTTCGGCTGGGACTGCGCCCAGTACGCCGAGCTGGGCGGCGGCTTCTTCCACACGGTGGACTTCGACCCGCGGTGGGTGAAGAAGCTGATCGCCGCCGGCCGGGGCGAGGTGGCCGCCGAGTACGTCCAGCACCTGCTGGACCAGCTGCAGGAGATCCTGCGCTCGCAGCCGGTCGGGGTGCTGTCCACCACCCCGCCGCTGATCGAGGCGATCGCCGCCCGCCCCGAGCTGTACGAGCTGGTGGTCGAGCGGGTCCGGGCGATCGTCTGGGCCGGCACCTCGTTCAGCCCGGAGAGCCTGCGCCAGGTGGAGGAGCACCTCTTCCCCGGCACCGCCCTGGTGGGCATCTACGGCAACACCCTGATGGGGGTGGCCCCGCAGCGGCCCCGGCGCGAGGGCGACCGGCACGGCTGCGTCTTCGAGCCGCACCCCGACACCGTCCGGATCGACCTGCTCGGCGCCGACGGCGAGCCGGTGGCGTACGGCGAGCGCGGCCGGGTGCGGCTGCACGTGGTGACCGAGGAGATGTTCCTGCCGAACATCCTGGAGCGGGACACCGCGATCCGGGTCGAGCCGGTGCCGGGCGGCACCGTCGACGGCCTCGCCGAGGTGGGAACGCTCGGCAGCCTGGACGACGTCAAGGTGATCGAGGGGGTGTACTGATGACCACCGTGGCCCGGACGGTCTCCGTCGACCCCGTGGTGGCCGGGCGGGTGAGCGCCAGTCTGGACCGCACCGCGCTCGCCGACGTGCACGGCGCCCCGCTCGCCGACCTCGGCCAGGCCCCGCGGCTGGCCGCCCAGGCCGCGCTGGCGGTGCTGCGCCGGCAGGCCGACGGCCTGCCGCCGGACCCGGCGGTCTTCCCGCGCGCCGCCGAGCTCTTCGCCGGCGCCGAGCTGGACGGCGAGGACCCGGCGGAGTACGTCCGCCGGGTGTCCGCCGCCACCGGCCTGCCGGAGCAGGCCGTGCACGGGGCCGTCCGGGTGCTCCGGGCCGAGCTGGAGGGCTTCGCGCCGACCACCGCCGCCGAACTGCCCGCCACCGTGCTCGGGCCCGCGCACGGGGTGCGCTGGGTGCCCGCGGGCCGGGTCTTCGCCGCGGTGATGGCCAGCAACCACCCGGCGCCGCACTTCACCTGGGTGCAGGCGCTGTACCACGGCTACAGCGTGCTGGTCCGCCCCGGCGGGCGGGACCCGTTCACCCCGCGCCGGCTCACCGCCGCCCTGCTGGCGGCCGGACTGCCCGCGCACAAGCTGGCCTTCCTGCCCGGGCCGCACCGGATCGGCGAGTTCCTGCTGGAGCAGGCCGACCGCGGCATCGTGTACGGCGGGGACGCCGCGGTGCGCCGCTGGCACGATTCGGCGAAGGTGACCACCCGCGGGCCGGGCCGTACCAAGGCCCTGCTGGACACCGACCCGACCGACGGGCTGATCGCGCACCTGGCCGCCTCCGCGGCCGTGGACGGCGGGGTCCGCTGCAACAACCTGTCCGCCGTGCTGACCAGCCGTCCGGTCGCCGAGGTGGCCGATGCGCTGGCCGACCGGCTGTACGCGGCGCACGCCGACCCGGCGCAGCTGCCGGTGCTGGACGCCGGCCGGGCGGAGGGGCTGCGCCGGCAGGTGGCCGGTCTGCTCGCCGGCCTGACCGACCGCAGTGCCCGCCACCACGGGGGCGACTGGCTGGAGCCGCTGCCCGGCGGGGCGTTCCGCGCCCGGCCGCTGGTGCTGGCCGCCGACCGGGTCGGCCACCCGGCGATCGGTACCGAACTGCCGTTCCCGTTCCTGGTGGTGGCGCCCTGGGGGGCGGCGGACGGGACGGCCCCGCTGGCCGGCTCGCTGGTGGTCAACCTGCTCACCGACCGGCCGGCGCCGGAGGCGGAGGGGCTGCGCGACGCGGTGCTGCGCGAACCCGGGGTCCGGAAGGTCACCGTGGGGGCCGCACTGCCGTGGGACGCCGTACCGGGGGTCCCGCACGAAGGGAACTACACCGGGTTCCTGCTCGAAGCCAGGGGGCTTGTCGTTCGAACTGGTGATGTGTCAGACATATAGTCAGCTGGAGATGTTGGGGGGATTCGTGCGCTGGTTGGAAGGTGTCCTGGACCGGGGTTGGCGCAATCCGACCGCGGCCGTCCAGGTGTTGGGTGCCGACGGGGAGATCGACCGCTCCGTCACCTACGGGGATCTGCTGCGCTCCGCCGTGGCGCTGGCCGCCAGGATCGGGCCCAGACCCGGCGAGTGGCAGCAGCGCGTCGCCATCTTCGCCCTGAGCGGCCCCGAGTACGTGGTGGCCGACCTCGCGGCGCTGATCGCCGGCGCGGTGGTGATCTCGGCCGGCACGGCGGCGCACGAGGCCCCCGACGCCGAGACGCTCTGCGGTGCCGCCCTGCTGATGGCGGACCGTCGCGGCCGGGCGGTGCTCACCGGGCGCTACCCGAAGGGCCTGGCCGAACTCGGCTGCGAGATCGTGCCGGTGGAGCAGGAACCGGCCCCCGTGGTCGAGCCCCGCTCGCTCGGCGGCGACCTCGACGACGTCTGCAAGGTGCTCCGGGTCGGGGCGCCGGAGGGCCGTCGGCGGGTCGCGCTCACCGGGATCGCCCTGGAGCGGATCATGCGCTCGCCGCAGATCCGGCGCCGCTGCGACTGGCGGCGCTACCACTCCCCCGGCGCCCCGCTCTCGCAGCTCGCCGACCAGGTGAACGTGTACCACACGCTCCAGCACGGCGGCACCGTCGTCTTCCCCGCCCCGCGCGGGTGAGCCGACGCCCCCGCACGGACCGAACGCCCGCATGCCCGGCATGCGGGCGTGGGCGGGGGGCGCGCCGCCGCGCGCCCCCCCCGCCCCGCCGCGGCCGCAGCGACCACCCCCAGCAAAAAAAAGCACACCCCACCAGCGACAGCCA
>NZ_JBSGXP010000138.1:21352-22966 GCF_053610105.1 Kitasatospora sp. NPDC054939
GTCGTCGCCCCCGCCCGGGGGGGGGGCGCCCCCCCCCCCCCACGCACCCACCCCCCGACGGCCCGGCAGGGGGGCGTTGCCGCCGCCCGGCCCGGGGCCCGAGCCCGCTCCGGGACGCGGCCGTATCCACCCTCATGGAAAGGACTCCGCCATGCCGAGAGGTTCCACCGCACTTCCCAGTGGCGGGTTCCGGCTGGTCAGATCCAGCCCGGTGCCGCTGTACCAGCAGCTCTACGAGCAGATCCGCTGGCACATCGACACCGGCCAGTTCCAGCCCGGCAGCCGGCTGCCCGCGACCAGGACCCTCGCCGAGGAGCTGCAGGTGTCCCGGAACACGGTCCTGGTGGCGTACGAGCGGTTACTGGCGGAGGGGTACCTCGACGGCAAGGTCGGGTCGGGGACCAGGGTCGCCGGCTCGGCGCCGGCCGGCTCGATCAGCCCGGAGGCGGCCCGGATGCCGGACGCCTGGGAGAAGAAGCCGCGCGGCGCGCCACGGCTCTCCCGGGCGGCCCAGACCGTGCTGAAGGCCTCCCGGGAGGTGGACGTCCCGCACGAGACGCTCGCCTACCCGGCGCGCCCGTTCACCCTGGGCACGCCCGCCCTGGACGCCTTCCCCACCACCACCTGGAGCCGGATCGTCTCGCGCCGCTCGTACCGGATGAGCAGCGCGCTGTACGCCCACCGGGACCCGGCCGGCTACTGGCCGCTGCGCAAGGAGATCGCCAGCTACCTGGGGCTCACCCGCGGGGTGAAGTGCACCGCGGACGAGGTGATCATCGTCTCCAGCTCGCAGGCCGCGCTGAACCTGCTGGCCCGGATGCTGCTGGACGAGGGCGAGCAGGTGCTGGTGGAGAACCCGGGCTTCGCCGGCAACCGGGCGGCGCTGGCCGCGGCCGGGGTGGAGCCCTGCCCGGTGGACATGGACAGCGAGGGCATCTGCGTCCTGCTCGGCGAGTCCCGCTACCCGCAGGCCCGGATGGCGGTGGTCACCCCCAACAACCAGTTCCCGCTGAGCAACCGGATGTCGGACTTCCGCCGGGGCCAGCTGCTGGACTGGGTGGAGCGGGTGGACGGCTGGGTGGTCGAGGACGACTACGACGGCGAGTTCTGGGTCGGCCAGCCCTGCCCGCCGCTGCAGCAGCGGGACCTCAGCGGCCGGGTGGTCTACATCGGCACCTTCAGCAAGGTGTTCTTCCCGGCGATGCGGATGGCCTACATGGTGGTGCCGCCCGAACTGGTGGACATCGTCACCGCCGCCCAGCGCTTCACCGTCTCCTCGCTGCCGATCCTCATCCAGGCGGCGATGGCGGACTTCCTGGTGGAGAACCACTTCGCCCGGCACGTGCGACGGATGCGCGAGGTGTACGCCGAGCGCGGGGAGGCCTGCGTGGAGGCGCTCGGCAAGCACTTCGGCGACCTGGTGGCGGTGGAGCCGCCGGCCGCCGGGATGCACCTGACGGTCTGGTTCCCGGAAGGCACCGACGATCTGCGGATGGCCCGGCTCTGCCGCCAGCAGGGGGTGCGGATCTATCCGCTGTCCGGGTTCTTCGCGGCCTCCGGGCCCGGTGGTCCGGGAGGCACCGCGGCCGGTGCGCCCGGCGCCCCCGGTGGGGC